>JAYEOD010000302.1:0-2553 GCA_034722575.1 Bacteroidota bacterium
GTATAAATTCAAAATATTTTTTTGTTTTTCAATCTTCAAATTTTAAGCATAGCCATAGCTACGGTCGAAATTTTAAGTGAAGAAAAACGGAAAAAGATGAAGAATTTATCGGGTATTTTGGTGTTTAATTGGTATTATACCAAAGAGAAAAAAAAGACTCTAGCTAATTGATTTTTTTATAATTTGGCATAAAATTTGAATCACTCGATAAAAATATCTTTTATGAAACAACTTATAGCACTACTGTTTATTATTACACTCCTTTCGGGATGCGCATCATCAGGAAAACTATTACAACAAGGTAATTATGATAAAGCGATAAGTAAATCTGCAAAAAAGCTAAACAAAAAACCTAATAATACCGAAGAGATTGCCGTTTTAAACAAAGCCTTTAAACTTGCTAATAAACGTGATAATAAACATATCGATGAATTAAAAATGACAGGGCAACCGGATATCTGGGAAAATATTTTTCATATTTACGACAGAATGGATGTTCGTCAGGAGATAGTGCGACGCTTGCCTTCTTCAATACTTTCGAAAATAAATTATCATTATATCGATTATTCTAAAAGAAAAGTCACTGCTAAAAGAAAAGGTGCTGAATACTATTACGCACACGCTAAGCGATTATTATCAACAAATAATCGCTTTGATGCTCGCGATGCATATCACGAATTATCAAGAACAAAAGCTCTTATTCCAAATTATAAAGATGTAAACTATCTTATAAAAGAGGCGCAAGTAAAAGGAACCAGTCACGTACTCTTTTCTATGCAAAACGAATCGGGCACACCACTGCCAACAGGTTTTGAAGAGGAATTATTTAAAATTTCGCTAAAAGATATTAATACCCGATTCATTAATTATGATACCCGTGCAACGCATAACCGCAGCTACGATTATGAAATTATTGTTCGCCTGCAAAATATTTTTGTCTCGCCGGAAAAAATTTTAGAAAAAGAATATATCGAATCGAGAGAGGTAGAAGATGGCTGGGAGTACATATTAGATCAGAATGGTAATGTAATGAGAGATACGCTTGGCAATGATATTAAAATTGCCAAAACAAAAATTATTAATTGCACAGTACGCGAAACATTAATGCAAAAACACACGGCCTTAACGGGAAGAATGGATTTTATTGCAACAAATACAAACCAGATAATAAAAACAGATCCTATAACTACAGAGTGGTTTTTTGAACATTCGTACGCACAAGCATTTGGCGATTTAAATGCGTTATCGAACAGAAGCTTAGATATAATAAATAATCAACCAATACCTTTTCCTCCAAGCTCTATGATGATACTAAATACTGCATCGATACTAAAAGATATATCAAGAAATATAGTTTATAGAAACAAAAAACTTTTTAAATAGAATTAATATCAAAATAAGCGACAAAAAGAACAAAAAATAATAGAACGGTACTCTGTACCTGATTTTCTATTTGCCAATCATCGTGCTACAAATAGAACGGTGCGCTGCACCTTTTGACTTCAATTCTCAATTATTACTTCTCAATTATCAATTATTCAATCCCGAGTCTGCTTTCCAATTCTTTTACCCTATCTCTAAGCTCCTTTATCCTAAACTCCCTTCCAACAAACAATTTATTAAAATGCTTTAGCTCTTCATTTTTTTCTTGTAACTCTTTTGTTCTTTCTTCAACAATATTTTCGAGATCTTCGCGATATTTTGTCAGTTCTGCTTCTATCTGTTTTTGTTCGGTAATATCATCATAAACAGCAACTATTTCTCCGGAAGACAATTTATAAACATAATTCTCTCTATAACCCATAATCCTGTCATCTTTATAAACAGATAATGGAAAATGTTCCAGTTTTCCGGTTCTCAAAACATTTTGAAAAACCTTAAACAGTCCATACTCTTTAACCCCCGGAAATAGTTCAGTAACCTTTTTACCAATCACTTTCTCTTTTGAGATCCGTTCAATTTTTTCAGCCATTGGATTAAAGTCAACAAACACAAAATCCTGTCCATCATTTACAGGTTTATAAACGGCTATACAGTTTGCTGTAGTTTCAACTATCCCCTTATACCTCTCCTCACTCGCTTCTAAAGCTTCACGTATATGTATAGACTCGTTTTCCTTATTTTTCAGTTGAGAAATTATATCTGTTAATTTTTCAACCTCTTTTAATAGTTGTTCTTTAGTTTTATTTTCAGAAGCATCCATAATACAATTTGCCTTTATACTGTTACTATTAGTGCTACAAACCTATCAATCCGCTACGGGCAAGGTAAAATAAAATAGACTTCCTTTTCCTATTTCACTTTCCACGCCAACTTCTCCACCCATTTTTTCTACTATACGCTTTACAATCGACAAGCCTAAACCGTGTCCGTCAATATTAACCTTTTCCAAACGCTCAAATTTATTAAATAATATTTCTTGATCTTTTTCAGAAACTCCCGATCCTTTATCACAAATCCAAAAACGTAACATACCGTCCGCAACACCTCCATTTTTTCCAATATCAACACCTATCTCAATTTCAGGATGGGAACCTCCATATTTTATAGCAT
>JAYEOD010000303.1:0-2541 GCA_034722575.1 Bacteroidota bacterium
GGTATATAATTAAATACCTTAAACCCATTAGCAGCAAACTCTTCATCAAGTTTTTGCATTGCAGCCCTTAAAACCTTATCTTTTCCTGGGGCAGAACATATATCCTGTCCACTTGCAACAGAAGGAATCACAATTAATTTAGATGGATTTTGCGCACTTAACAAAACAGAAAACAGCAATCCACAAATAACCAATAAAAAAAATTTATTATTAAATAGCATAATTTTAATTTAATTTATTTTTAAACAATAGCTCCGTACAGTTATAATCAATTAAATTATTTAGCTCCACTAACAACCCAAAGAGTTACATTGGCGTCAAATTTCGTTTTAAGCTCTTCATCCCCCTTTACAACCTTACACGTAGAAAAATTTTCATCATCTACGGAAGTGATTTTAACCCATCCAACCTCTTTTTTTCTCTCTACTTTCCTACCATCAATATCCACAATTTTAATTGTAATAACCCTCAAAGACTGACCTTTAAGCAAACCCAGATCAGAACCTCCTGTAATAACAATTGTTTTTGCTTTTTCCCTTTTCTGCTCAACAATTTCAAACACTTTTACCATTGCAGGAAAATTTTTATCGATAAATTTAAAAACAGCCTCACTAGATACATTAATACATTTATTTACTGCTTCACTCTCGCTAGGCCATGCATTAGTTGTAAGAGAGACTCCAAAACTTGATATCCCGCCACTTTTTTCTGTAAAAGTCTCTGTTTCTGTAATCTCTCCGGTAGCAACATCAATAATTTTTAGCGAAAACATTATCCTCCCCTTGTATCCAAGAAAAGTCCTACCACCGGTTGAGCTGGTTGAATAAGCTCGTTCTATTGATACATTAGCAAGATTTCCGGCAATTATATATGAAGCGCCCATTTTTTTTCCTTGAGCAACTACTTCGCCATTAATAAAGCTCTCTCCTTTTTGCAAATTCTCTTCTGTAAAAATCTGATCAAAATGTGTACGATCTACAACCGTAAACCTTCTTGATTTAACAAAAGAGGTTACTACAATTTCCGTTAAATTAGCAGCAAACTGCTTATGTGCATAATTAGTTGTTGTAATAGGCATAATAGCTATTACTTGTTTGTTAGAAGCCCAACTATACTTAACTCCTATTAACAAAACAATTAACGTAACTAGTAAAAATTTTGTTTTCATAATATTTATTTTTTAACTAAAGTGATGCGAGGTGTATTATTTCAAAATAATCACTTCATCCACTGTTTATATGTAACCATTCGTGCTGTAACTTTTTTCAAATAATCTTTAGTCTCATCATATGGTAAATTTTTTCTAAGATGACCATAAACCTGTTCAGGATTCAATTTATTAATTTCAGGTATGGCACTATACAATTTTGTTGTGCCAATAAAAGCTCTACTAACATTTCCGGCCCCCGTATTATAGGCTGCTATAGCACAATACAATCTGCTTTTAGGATTTTTAACTTTTCTAAAACTTCTTGTTAAAAGGATATGAAAATATGCAGTACCCAGTTCTATATTCTGAGTAGGTACATAAAGATAATTTCCTGATAAAAATTTATCTTCTTTATAAACAAATTTATAAGCATCGCGACCTGCATATCGTGGCACAAGCTGCATTAAACCAAATGCCGGAACATGCGACTTGGCCTTTGGATTAAAATAAGATTCGGTATGAATTATAGCAAATACAAGCTCTTTATGCAGATTATATTTTTCAGAATACTCATCTACCAACTTTAATATTTTATTGGCTCTAACCCTAATATTATTGGGAGCAAGATTAAGAGTTACCTCAACTTTTACCCTCTCCTTATTATCTTTCCCTTTTACTATTGTAGATGTAATTGGTTTCGACTCTACCATCTCTTTTGCGTACTCTTTAGAATTTGACGCATCTATCTTGTCACCTTTTTTATTTACAAGTTGATCTTCAAGTATTGGTTTTTTCGACAAAGGTTTTTTCTCTTCAACAGACGTATTATAATCTTTAGTATTTCCTTGTGATGCAACAAGTTCCTCCACTGCTTTTTGCACTTTTTTCTTTACAATATTTTCGTCTTTTACCTCTTCGGGAGTTACAAGAACTTCAATTGTTGCCTCTCCTTTTTCAAAATCAACGTCGGTGCGGGTTTTATTGTCTTCACTATATTCAACCCAACTCTCTTTTGTCGATTCTTTAAAATCATCAGCACCCCATAGCTTCTCTATTCTCTCTTTAAACTTATTAAAAGCCTCTTTTTCTGCTTTTTCGTACTCATCAAACATTTTTTCAGAATTCTCCTTATAGAGGTTAAAAGATTTTTCCTGTTTCTTTTTAAAATCACCAAAAAGATCCTTCTTTTTATCCGGTTCCTGAGCAATAACAGAATTAGAAAAAATAATTAATACAACAACCACGCTAAAGAGTTTCAAACCAACAAATATTTTTTTCATGTCTCTAAAATTTCTGTTCACAAATCTTCATTTTCAACAAAAATTATACTATATATCTTTACAGACTAAAGCTACTAATCACCTTATATAATTAAGAGCTACTTTTCAAAA
>JAYEOD010000304.1:0-2539 GCA_034722575.1 Bacteroidota bacterium
CGCAATTAGATATTCTTGATAATATATTAGAATATTATGATGATGGTGTATCTGAAGAAATTTTTAATAAACTGGATAAAAATGAAAAAAAGATAGATAAATATGAGGTGAAGCTCGATAACCAGATTATTAATGTAATTGTTTTATACAAACCTGTTGCATCCGATTTACGGCAATTATTTGCTATTTATCGTATGGTAATTAATCTTGAAAGAATAGGTGATTTGGTAATGAAAATTGTGGGTTTTATAAAAAAGATAAAGGATTCGGAATTATTAAAAAAATCATCGGGGTTATTGCGTAATATGTTGAAGGTTACATCGAAAATGACAAATAATGCATTGCTTTCGTTTACAAATATGGATAACAAAGGCGCTTTTAAAATAATGAAAAAAGATACTGATATAGATGGTGTAAGTAATAGGATTCTTAAAAAAACAATAAAAAGTAGTGAAGAGTCAGAAGAATTTCAGGGGTTGTTAATCAGTATGTCTGATATTAGTTCTATTATTTCGTCAATAGAACGTATTGGCGATCATTCAACAAATATTGCAGAAGCATCTGTATATGCACTCTTGGGCGAAAATGTTATGCATAAAAAAAGTGATAAAAAGGATTGAGAAACCATTCCTTAGCGTTTTAGTCGAAATTTTTAAAAGGATAATTAGAGTGGCGATTTGTATCTGACAAATGAAAAAATATGATTATTATTGTAATAGGAATCTTTTTAAAAATAAAGAAGTGACATGGTAAAGCAAAAAAATAAATTACTGATTGTTGATGATGAAGAGGATTTGTGCGAAATTCTACAATTTAATCTTGAAGGTGAAGGGTTTGATACCGATGTTGCATACTCTGCCGAGGAGGCATTGAAAAAAGATCTCGAATCATTTAACTTGATTATCCTTGATGTGATGATGGGGGAAATGTCGGGATTTAAATTTGCCGAAAAAATCCGTAAAGAGATGGCGCTTACTATACCAATAGTGTTTATAACTGCAAAAAATACCGAAAATGATTTGCTTACCGGATTTAATTTGGGAGGGGATGATTATATTACAAAACCATTTTCTGTTAAGGAAGTTATTGTAAGAGTAAAAGCAATAATAAAAAGAATCGAGATTTTAGACGATAGCAGTCTGACGTCAATTGTTGTTGAAGATATGGAGTTGAGCTTTGAAAAAAGAAATCTGCAAATAGAAAATATAGAGATTCAACTAACAAAAAAAGAGTTTGGGATTCTTGCATTATTATTGAAAAATAGAGGACGGATATTTTCGAGGGAAGAGATATTTAATAAGGTGTGGGAGGATAGTACTTTTGTTGCAGATAGAACCATTGATGTTCATATAGCTCGGCTCAGAAAAAAAATCGGTAAATATGGAAAGTGTATTAAGAGTAAGCCGGGATATGGTTATTCCTTTGAAAAAAAACTTTGAGTAAAACTAGAGTAAAAACCGATAGCGGTAAAGGTTTTTCATCTGATAAATAAAAAATTATAAACAGATAAATTTTAAATATGATGTTAAAGAAAATAAGTTTACGAAAAAAACTGTTTATATATGTATCTATTGTGTTTACAGTATTTGCAATACTTGTATTGGTGTTTCAATACGATCGTGAAAAAGATTTTAGAACAAAACAGTTAGAAAACACTCTTGATAATATAACAGAACTCACTCATAAATATATTAGTAGTAATGGTTTAGTAGGAACAGGAAATTTTAAAAAACTCGACTCTATAAAGACGATTATTCCGGGGTCTAACATCAGAATTACTGTGATTAGTCCGAAAGGGGTGGTGCTATATGATAGTGAGATAGTTGATTTTGAAAAGATGCAAAATCATTTATCGCGTCAGGAGGTGCAGACATCCGTGGCTGAGAATTTTGGTGCAAATATCAGAAAATCGGCAACTACAGGAAACAGCTATTACTATTATGCTAAATTTTATTCCGATTATTACGTCAGAACTGCAGCGCTTTATAATGTAGAGGTAAAGAATTTTTTACAGATAAATAAACTCTTTATCATATATCTGATTTTCTTATTTGTTTTAATATTGATATTTCTTCAGGTAATTACTAAAAGGCTGGGCGAAACAATTATTAAACTAAAAGACTTTGCTGTAAAACTGAACAGTGGTGAAGATGTTAAAGAGAAAATAAAATTCCCTAGCGATGAATTAGGAACAATTAGTAGCCAGATTGTAGCTATTTATAATGATCTTAATATCGCTAAAGATGAAATATTGGTTGAAAAAAATAAGCTGTTTAGCCATTTAAATGTCTTAAACGAAGGTGTAGCATTCTTCTCATCTGATAAAAAGAAAATACTTACAAATAATCATTTTATTCAGTTTTTGAATCTGATTTCTGAAAAATCAACCATATCAGCAGATAGAATATTTGAAGTAAAAGAGTTTGAACCTATAATTAAATTTATCGACAAGCAGCTAAATAGCGGAGTTAGTGTTAAGGATTATGACTTACCGCAAATAGAGAATAATCTGTTTAAAAACGATAGGTACTTTAATATT
>JAYEOD010000305.1:0-2536 GCA_034722575.1 Bacteroidota bacterium
GAATTAGTAATTACTCATGAAAATCCATTTCAAAAGACGGCTACACATAAGATTAAAAGATTTTTATATATTTAATATAAGCTGTTACAAACAAAAAGGGATTCATTTATTAATGAATCCCTTTTTGTTTGTAAATGGTATTGTTATAGGGTTTTTATATATTTGTCTTTTACCAAAGTAAACCCCATTTTTTGTAAATAGTTATTATGTTTTTTACTCTCTTTGTCGGTGCTTAGTATTTTATACGATTTGTCGGTAAAAATCTTTTTGTTTTTTTGAAAAAGGAAATAGCCTAATTTAAAATCTCTATACTCCGGAAGGGTATAGTCTAATTGAATATCTAATGTATCGCTGTTTTTGCGCTTCCCAAGAAAAATTCCGGCAACCTGCATGTTTTTTAAAAGAAGAAAGCATTCGTCAGATTTTTCTGAAACTTTGTAATTTGGGAAATACTTAGCAATATCATCTTTGTGGAATGCAATAAATTTTTTAACATAATTATCTTCTGCAGGAATTGTGTTAATATCGAAATACTCCTCTGTTTTCGACATTTTTATCAGGTAATAGATGTTTATTAACGTTATAAAAAAGTTGACTATTGCTACCGGATATGCCTCTATAAATATGCCGTATGCCACAAAAAAAGCGGCTCCAATTAAATTGTACCATCTCAATTTTATTAACGAAGTCATTAAAATAGAAATCATTACCATTAGAGATGCAGCGTATCCGGTCCATTCAATCCAATTCATAGTTTTTGTTTACAAATATAGGATTCTTGGTTTATTTTTTGGTATAATGTTATTAAATAATTATGATAATATGTAAATAGTTGCCTGATAACAATAAGTAGATTGAAGAGTGATTAATTTATTTCTACTTTTGTTTCAAAATATCCAGAATATCATTTTTCTTGATTGGATTTTTTATGTGGTGATTTATTAGCTTTGAGTCGAAATCATTATTTCCCAGTCCTATTATTATTGTTTCCGGATGTTTTGAGGAGATGGTTTTTAGAAACCACTCAGTTTGCGATGGAAGAATATCTAAGTTGATAATGGCATATTGCAATTTCTCTTCTTCATTAATAATAACAGAAATATCTTTTGCCGATGCCGAGGATAATAAATTAGGGAAGTCCTTTTTTAAAATTGCTTTAATAAAATTATTAGAAGATTCTGACTCGTTATAATGTAAAATTTTTATCTCTGTTGTTTCTACTGTTGTTGATGTTGTTGTGTTATTCGGTTGAATATTTGCTACAGTACGATTTTGTAATGACTTATCATACGGAAGTTGAATATAAAAAGTTGAACCAAAATTCTCTTCTGCCTCAAACCAGATTTTTCCTTTTAGTTTTTCAATAAGTTTGTAGCAGATTGCTAGTCCTAAACCGGTTCCTCCGTGTTTTCGAGTGTGAGAAAGATCGGCCTGGCTGAAAGTTTTAAATATATTATCGTGATACGTAGTAGGAATTCCGGAACCGGTATCTCGAACATAAAAAATTATTGATTTCTCTTTTGTGAAGTATCCTAATTCGATTTCTCCTTTTTCTGTGAATTTTACAGCATTCGAAAGTAAATTGTTTAGTATCTGATATAGTCTGGTAGGGTCTGTTTTTAAAAATAGTGGCTCGGATGATGATTCGAACTTTGTTTTAAAAGTGACATCTCTTCTCTCATCAGAAATTATATTATTATAATGATAAGTAATATCATTTATTTGAGATCTGATATTTGTTTCTGACATCTCTATTTTTAGGTCTCCCGATTCAATAAGTGATATGTCCAGTATCTTATCTATAATTCGTATCAGCCTATCTGAGCTTTTTTCAATAATATGCAGGTATTTTTCTCTCTCCTCTGTAGTAATATCTTTCTCTTTTAAAGGATCTATAAAACCTACAATCGCATTTACGGGAGTACGTATTTCGTGAGATATATTTGCTATGAAATATGACTTTAATTTATCTGAGATTTCTGCCGCTTCTTTTGCTTTTCTTAATTTTCTTTCGCTATTTTTTCGATATGAAATATTTTTTATGAAAAAGGATAAAATATTCTGGTTATTGAAATTATGAGTCTCGATTGTGAGTTCTATGGGAGTTGTTTTGCCTGATAATAATGTTTGTTTAAACTCTAGTATTTTTATGTTGTTTTTTGTTTTTAACGAGGCGCAAAGTTTTTCTATTTCTAATCGGTTTAGCTCCGGAATAATGTCGTATATCGTTGTAATATTTTTATCCTTTTTGCAGAATTTATTAACAGTAATATTTTTGTATGATATTTCTCCTTTACAATTTGTAATAACTAATCCATCAGTAAAGTTTTTAAGTATATGATGAGATAGAACAATGTCTTCTTTTTGTGTTGATAATGTTTTTTTATGTTTTTTAAAAATGCGTATGTAGAGCACTATTAACAATATTACAGATATAACAAGAAATAAACATATTATACTGTATAATAGAATGGTACTGTTGTGTTTAGCCTCTTTATCTTTAATTTTTTTAGAGGATGATTTTTCTAATTCTTCT
>JAYEOD010000306.1:0-2534 GCA_034722575.1 Bacteroidota bacterium
TACCAATTAATTAATCAACCATCAATCAATCAATCAATCAATCAATCAATCAATCAATCTTAACCTCAGTCTCAAATACCTTTATAATCATTCTTGTGTGTATTAAAATTTTTAGTATGGCTCGTTTCATCCGTTTATAATTTGTTGTGCCCTGATATTAAGGCGTTAAGATTTCTATTTAACATAATGTTTTCTTTGTCGATTTGTTTATTCATTCAATCATTCAATTTTTCATTCGCCATTCGCCATTCGTAATTCGCCATTAATTCAGTTTTTATTTGTCGGATGAAGCTGCACATTTATAATCATTCTCGTGTGTGTTAAAAGTTTTAGTATGGCTCGTTTCATCCGTTTATTTTTCAATTATTAGACATAAAAAAAGGCGACTTTAATAAAGTCGCCTTAATAAATATTATATTTTATTAACAAAATCGTCAATAACTTCTTGAAGATTTGGGAAGCCAATTTCCTGTAAATCGTAATAAACACGAGTATTAGGTTTCTTTATATTAATAATGCGGTTCAAATCTATTGGTGTTCCAATAACTACTGAATCACATTCTGTTTTATTAATAGTCTTTTCCAAATCTTTTAATTGTTGTTTACTATAACCCATAGCAGGCAACAAAGTTCCGATATTTTTATATATTTTAAAAGTTTCTGACAACTTTCCTACAGTAAAAGGTCGTGGGTCGATTAGCTCGGCAGCGCCAAACTTTTGTGCAGCAACGGTTCCGGCTCCAATTTTCATTTCGCCATGTGTTAAAGTTGGACCGTCTTCTACAACAAGAACTTTTTTACCTTTTATTATTGATGGATCGTCAACTTTTATAGGAGAGGCTCCGTCTATTACTATTGCATTAGGATTTACTTTTGCGATACTCTCTCTTACAGTCTGAATACCCGCAGAATCGGCAGTGTCCATTTTGTTAATTATCACAACATCCGCTTGACGGAGAGTAACCTCTCCGGGGTAGTATGCTAGTTCGTGTCCCGGGCGATGTGGGTCAACTACAGTAATAGCTAAATCAGGTTTGTAAAATGGGAAATCGTTATTTCCTCCGTCCCAAAGAATTATATCACAACCATCAGGATCTTCTTCTGCAGCTCTTACAATAGCTTCATAATCAACACCGGCATAAATAACATTACCACGTACAATGTGAGGTTCATACTCTTCCATCTCTTCGATAGTGCACTTGTGTTTTTTAAGATCGTCGAGTTCGGCATAGCGCTGTACTTTTTGAGCAACTAAATCGCCGTAAGGCATAGGGTGGCGTATGGCTACTACTTTAAGTCCTTTTGCCATTAATAGTTCTACCACTTTACGTGATGTTTGGCTCTTTCCACAACCTGTTCGTACTGCGCCAACAGAAATCATTGGCTTTTTACTTTTAATCATGGTGTCTTTTGAACCAAGAAGTACGAAATTAGCTCCTGCTGCATTTACTATTGCGCTTACTGCCATTACTCTTGAGTAAGGCACATCGCTATAGGAAAATACACAATCGTCGATGGCTAAATCGTTTATTAATTTAGGAAGTTCCTCTTCGGCATATATAGGGATGCCGTTGGGATAAAGTTCTCCTGCAAGTTCGGTAGGATACTTTCTGCCGTCGATATCAGGAATTTGTGCAGCTGTAAAAGCTAAAACATTGTAAGCTTCATTACCGCGAAAATAAGTGTTGAAATTGTGGAAGTCTCTTCCAGCTGCTCCGATGATCAGTACGTTCTTTTTTTCCATTTAATTAGCTTTAATATTATGTTTGTGAATAATACCAAAAAACATATCGAAATAAGCGATAAAAATTGTTTCTTTTTCTCTTTTTCTTTGTTTAAAAATAATTACGTAGCTGAGGCTATGGAATGATTTTTAATTGCAAATATGAAAAAATCAATTCAATTTTTTTATCGATGATTTTAACACGTATTTGATGTAATATGTTTATTTAATATAGAGCCGTTTAAAAAGTTAAATCGTTTTATTGAGAAACTAATCTCAAGCCCATTCTCATTAAAAAATAACATTCAGTCGTTATGCAATTTTACATTATAGCAAATAAAATTTCTATGAACTTTTGATTTCTATCTTCCCAAGACTGTGAAATGTATTATAAACAGTCGTTAAGTAATAATAAACGCAATGTAATAATATTTTAGCGCTTTTACAAATAGTAGTGTGGTGTTGGTTTAAATATTTTAGACGAATTAGTGGTTAGTAGTGGTCGTAAGCCATGTTATTACATGGTTTGTAAGAGTGGTTTTGTAAATAAAAAAAACAGCTTATTTTTTATTGATGATTTTAATATGCAATTGGTTTAATAACTTTTTTGATTTTTTTTAACGAAAAAACTCGTGGAATTAAGAAAGAAAAAGAAAATCGATACCATTTACATGGGAGAGATCCAGTCCAATATGCCTCAAATCAAATGACAAAGCTATTCTCTTTCAATAAAAAAATAACACAAAGCATGAGCAGGAAAGGAAACTGTTGGGATAATGCAGTAGCTGAAAGTTTCTTTAAAACTATTAAG
>JAYEOD010000307.1:0-2525 GCA_034722575.1 Bacteroidota bacterium
ACCTACAAACACTTTTTACCAGAACCATCACCATATATATAATAATAGTTGTATTATTAGCAATCGATGCCTTTATTAATTCTATTAACAATATATATAAAGAATCTTTCGAAATATCGAAATCAAAACCCATTAAAGGATACCTTCAAACTGTTAAAATTATACTTTTCTCCCTTGGTGGGATAATTATAATCTCTACTGCAATTGGTAAATCAGCAATATTTCTCCTTTCGGGATTAGGAGCTCTTACTGCCGTTCTGATGTTGGTATTTAAAGATCCTATTCTTGGTTTTGTAGGCAGTATTCAACTATCGGCAAACGATATGGTGCGCCCCGACGACTGGATCTCTATGCCGGATTATGGCGCTGATGGAACGGTAATAGATATGAATCTTACAACAGTAAAAGTAAGAAACTGGGATCAAACAATCTCTACTATCCCCACCTATGCCCTGGTAGCAAACTCTTTTCAAAATTGGCGCGGAATGGAAGAGGGCGGAGGAAGAAGAATAATGCGTTCGATAAAAATTAATGTAAAGAGTATTAAATTTTGCTCCCCTGAATTGCTGGCAAAACTTAAAAACAACAGACTTATTGCCGATTATCTTAAAGAAAAAGAGGATGAGCTTAAAAAGCATAACGAAAAATACGACATTAATCCTAAAGTAAAAATAAACACACGCCGACAAACCAATATTGGAGTATTCCGTAATTATCTTGTCAATTATCTGGAGAGTCATCCGCAAATAAACCGGGATATGACTCTTATTGTACGCCAATTAGAAACTACCGAAACAGGGTTACCTTTACAGATATACTGTTTTACATCAGAAAAAGCATGGGTACAATACGAAAATATCCAATCAAATATCTTTGATCATATCCTTACGGTGATGCCGGAATTTGAACTGGAACTGTTCCAAAACCCAAGCGGAGATGATTTTAAAAATTTAACAATTCGTAATTGAGGTTGAGAATGATTGGTTGATTGATTACACCTGCGGTGCGTTTGATTGATTGAATGAATACAATTGTAGGGCATATAAACCTTCAAGATTTTTAAAACCTTGAAGGTTTGCGCAGATACCCAATCACATCATTAATAATTAAAAGAGTTTACTTTTTCAAAAACAATTTTAAACCACTCGGCATATTGCTGCGGAAATAATTTTATATCCTCTCTAATATCTTCCATCGAAACAGCTTTCCACGAAGCTACTTCCTTTAGATTTATGTTAGGCTTTTCATCATATCTACCAATAATAACATGATCTAATTCGTGCTCTATTAACCCCTGCCCTACATCTGCTTTATACAAAAACGAAAAAGTCTCCTTTAATTCAGTATCAAAACCCATCTCCTCCTGCAATCTGCGATGCGCAGCTTCTATAACCTCTTCTCCCTTTCGGGGATGACTACAGCAAGTATTAGCCCATTTCCCGGGAGAATGGTATTTTGAAAACGCCCTTTGCTGAATAATAAGATCTCCATCACTATTAAAAACAAAAACAGAAAAGGCTCTATGTAAAGCACCCTCTACATGCGCCGCCATTTTTTCCTGAACGCCCAACTCATTATCATTTTCATCAACCAGTATTACATACTCTTTTCTCTCCTCTTCCATTTTTTAAAAATTTTCCATAAAAGTACTACTTTTCAGAATAAACACATATCTTTAACAAAATGTTCAGTCATAAAACACAAAACAAAAATATATGACACGACTAACAATTATCTTATCTTTTATTTTTATTGGCGCTTTTCTTCAAGCACAAGAGCTTACCGGCACAGAAATAATGACAAAAGCCGATCAAAAACTTCGTGGACTTACAAATAAAACACTAATGAGCATGACTATCGAACGCCCCACATGGTCGCGAACAATAGAGATGAAATCGTGGGCAAAAGGACAAGAATACTCTTTAGTGATAATAACTTCTCCTGCCAAAGAAAAAGGACAAACTTTTTTAAAAAGAGAGAATGATATGTGGAACTGGATTCCTCAGATATCGCGAATGATAAAACTCCCACCCTCAATGATGTCGCAAGGATGGATGGGATCTGATTATTCTAATGACGATATACTAAAAGAATCAAGCATTATTTACGACTATAATCACACTCTGCTAGGATCAGAAAAATATGATGGCTACGACTGCTATAAACTAAAACTTTTACCAAAAGAGGAGGCTGCGGTAGTATGGGGAAAAATCATTAAACTTATCACAAAAGATGAATTTCTTCAAATAAAAACACTCTACTATGATGAAGAGGGTTTTTTGATAAAAACCGAATTGGCATCCGACATAAAACTTATGGACGACAGAAAAATCCCTACATATATCGAAATTATCCCTAATGAAGAAAAGGGAAACAAAACAGTATTAAAAATAAAATCGGTAGAGTTTAATATCGACTTTAAAAAAGGATTTTTCTCGCAACAAAACATGAAAAGAGCTGAAAGATTATAAAACTATTTTTTATGGGATCTTACTTTAAAATAGCATGGAGAAATATATGGAGAA
>JAYEOD010000308.1:0-2523 GCA_034722575.1 Bacteroidota bacterium
AAAGTATATAACGAAATAAAAATAATTAGAGAGAGATTATGAATATTGAAGTTTTAAAATCAAAAATTCACAGGGCAACAATTACGCAGGCCGATTTAAATTATGTTGGCAGCATTTCTATAGATGAAGATTTAATGGATGCTTCTAATTTAATTGAATTTGAAAAAGTACACGTTCTGAATATTAATAACGGAGAACGACTTGAGACCTATGTAATTAAAGGAGAAAGAGGAACAGGAATTATTTCTTTAAATGGTGCTGCAGCCAGAAGAGCCGAGATAGGGGATTTAGTTATTATTGTATCGTATGCCATAATGGAATTTGAAGAGGCTAAAAAGTTTTCTCCAAGTATCGTGTTTCCCGATTCTAATAATAAATCAAAATAGCGTTTATCATTAATGTTATTTTCTTGGTTGTTCCCATAAAAAAAATGCTCATTTACCTTGGTAAACTTTGCATTTTTTTGAGTTTATGAACCTTGATAACAACATTCTGAATTACATATTAAGTATAAGAAACACCCTAAATAGTGTTTATAAGAAAAAATTGATATCTTAGTACACTAAAAAAAATAATCATTGTCGAACAAAATTAGATCGATTTGAAGAAAAAAATCCTTTTGTCGTTAAAATTTTTATTGTTTTTAAGTATCGGAATATTTTTTATTTGGATATTTATAAGAAACCTGACATCAAGCCAAAAGGAGGAGATATATCATTCGTATCTAAAGGCTGATTTTAATTGGCTTTACTTATCTATGCTAGCCGGTCTTTTTAGTCACTTTTTTCGTGCATTACGGTGGAAAATGCTTCTTAAACCGTTAGGATACAATCCCTCGAATAAAAACATGACAATGGCTGTTTTTATTGGATTTCTTGCCAATTTAGCTCTGCCACGATTGGGCGAAGTTAGTAAGTGTGGCGCTATAGCGAAATATGAAAAAATCCCCATTAATAAGGTTTTAGGAACTGTTATCACCGAAAGAGGAATAGATCTTATTACTTTTGTAGGACTGTTTCTTATTACAGTATTTACTAATTTTAAAAAGCTGGGCAATTATTTCGATATAAAAATCATTGCTCCTATCGCAAAAAAAATAAGCTCTCTACAAAACCCAAATCTTATAATATACAGTGTTTTAGCAGTTATTATAATAGGATTTATTATTCTATACCGTTTCAGAGATCGTTTTTCACATAAAAATTTCTACATCAAAACAAAAGAAATACTAAAAGGATTTTTAGAAGGAGTTAAATCGCTAACAAAAATAGAGAAGCCATTTTTCTTTATTTTATACACTACTTTAATATGGCTATGCTACTGGCTTATGACACAAGTTGTGTTTTTTAGTCTTGCCGAAACAATTGGACTCGATTATGGAGTTGGTTTAGTAGCATTAATGTTTGGTTCGGTTGGATTATTAGTAGTACAGGGCGGGATAGGAATTTACCCTGCTATTATTGCCGAAACGCTCTTTCTGTATAGCGTTCCGCAAACTACAGGCTATGCTTTAGGATGGCTGCTTTGGTCGGGACAAACATTATTAGTTGTTATTTTGGGCGCTGTATCGTTAGGACTATTCCCTATTTTAAATCGCAAAAGACAAACTGATGCAATATCTTGATATAATAAAGTCGAAAATTGTTACTAAAGAAGAGATAAAACCACTGTTGGCACAATGGAATTTTAAAGGAAACAAAATTGTTTTTACTAACGGATGTTTTGATATTATTCATCAAGGCCATATCGATTATCTTTCAAAAGCCAAAGATCTTGGTGATAAATTGGTTATTGGTTTAAATAGCGACAATTCTATTTCGCGCATTAAAGGCGATAGCAGACCTATTGTTGATGAAGTTTCGAGAGCTACATTATTGGCAGCACTGAATTTTACTGATGCAATTATTTTGTTTGACGAAGACACCCCTTATGAATTAATAAAATCTCTACAACCCGATATCCTTGTAAAAGGAGCCGATTATCAACCCGAAGATATTATTGGAGCAGATGTTGTACTCGCTAAAGGAGGTACAATTGAAACAATAGAATTTTTGGAAGGACATTCCACATCAAAAATCATTGAAAAAATACGTATTAAAGGATAATTTTAAACGGATGAAACGAGCCATACTAAAACTTTTAATACACACGACAATGGTTATAATGGTATCTGAGACTGAGGTTAAGATTGATTGATTGATTGATTGATTGATTGAATAAGATAACCCATTTCAATGGATCAAAAAAATTAGTTTAATTAGTTTAATTCGATGAAAAAAAAATAAACGGATGAAACGCCCATGTTAAACAATTTTTAACACACACGAGAATGATTATATGAGTTAACAGCCAACAGGATTTCGATAGATAAACCTTAAAGGTTTGCAACTGTATTAATAAAAATAAGTAATTGGATTGGCATTCAGAAAAATGTTATTCAGCTCGCAGCGAAGCATTAGAGAGACCGGGAAGCTGAGAACTTGTTCGAAGATCACCCGGCCGAACTTATGCTTTGCAAAGAGA
>JAYEOD010000309.1:0-2508 GCA_034722575.1 Bacteroidota bacterium
ATAGAACATTAACTATCTTTAAAATATTTGAGCGTATATTTCAGGAACACTTTACTGTAGTAGAAGATAAAATAGAAGTAAAATCACCCAAAAAACTTCATTCCGGCTGTATTCAATCTCCTGATGATCTAAATGCAACCTACAGAGAAAAAAACGGCAAAAAAAGTAAAGGACAGACAATCAATGTTGTTGAGACTGCCAATCCGGACAATCCTGTTAATCTGCTTAACGATGTGTCGGTCAGCCCGAACAATCAGGATGACAGCAAAATTTTAAATAAACGTATTGACAAATTAAAAAAGAAAACACCTGATTTAAATGAATTACATACTGACGGAGCCTATGGCAGTTCTGATAATGATAAGAAATGTGAAGAGTTAAAGATCCGCATGGTTCAGAGCGGAGTAAGAGGAGATGAAGCGGCAGTACCATTTGAAATCAAAGAGATTAGTGAGGATAGATATAAAGTCTCTTGTCCATATCAGACAGTAGATTCTCAGAAATCAAGAAAGCGATTTAAAGCGGAGTTTGATTTGTCAGTCTGCAAAGAGTGTAAAATGTCTCAGGTCTGTCCTACGCAAATAAGAAAAAATTGTCGGACTTTTTATTTTATTAGAGAGGATTATTTGAGGAAAAAACGCATAAAGAATAGAGATGCCCTTCCTCCTGAGCGCCGGAAGTTACGGAGCAATGTGGAAGCGACAATTAATGAGTTTGTTCGTAAGATGCCAAAGGGGAAACTGAAGGTCAGGGGTGTGTTCAAAACTGCAGTATTTGTTTATTTAATGGCCATGTCAATTAATTTTGGTAGAATATATCGGTATAATCAGAAGAAATCCGCAATTTTAGCAGCTGCTGTAAAATGTTTTGATTTTTTCAAAGAACAATTATTCAAAATAAACAATTATGACCGAATTTTAAATTTTAACCATGCTTATAAGACTAAATATGCATGATTCTAAAAATTGTATTATTTTCTCGATTTTAGAATCGGAACTTGATCAGATGCGTGAAATGGCAGCGAGTGAAGGTTTGGTTAATGAATCGGCAAAAAATAAAACTATTTATGTTCAATATATTCAAGATTTGTATCGCTTTTTTAAGCTGAATCCTTTTAGAGATAATTTTAGAGATGTTTTTACGCTAAAGCTTGATACTCATAATACAGAGTCGTTTTGTATTATGGTAAAGGATAATGGCGTAATAAGAAATATTGCAGAGTATTATTTTCAATATGATCATTACCAAGAGGCAATAAAAATTTATCACTATTTGAATAGGGAAGGGGTTGCTGATGTTGAGGTATTTGAGAAATCAGGGTATTGCTACGAAAAGGTTTGTAACTACGAAGCTGCCATAAAACATTATAAAAGAGCAGAGCTTTTCGATTCGAACAGAATATGGAACTTAAAGAAAATAGCTTTCTGTTATAAAAAACTTGGACAATACGATAATGCTATAAAGTATTATAAAGAGATAGCAACTCTAGATACAGAGGATTTTGCTACGCAAGTGGCATTAGGGAATTCTTTTCTTAAAATGCGACAATTTAAAATAGCTTTAGAGTATTATTATAAAGTAGAGGTTCTGGCTCCACAAAATCATAAAGTAAAACGCCCTTTAGCGTGGTGCGCTTTTGTTACGGGTAAGCTGAGCGAAGCACGCAGATATTATAACGAGTTATTATCTGAAAAAGAAAACAGATACGACTTGATGAATTTAGGTCATGTTGAGTGGTGTGAAGGAAATATTGAAAAGGCCGTAGAGTTGTATAAAAAAAGTATTAATCATACCGAAGGCTCGTTGGTCTCTTTCTTAACCGGATTTTATGATGATAAAAAGTATCTGATAGAAAATGGTGTAGAAGAAAAAAATATCCCTTTAGTTATTGATTATCTGAGATTTGATATGGAGTAAGAGTGAGGGTTCCTCCTTCGCTTTGGCTTCGGAGGACAAGGAGGCTGAGGTTAAAAAAGCTCTTTTATAGGATCCCAATAATATTTGTCGAAATTTTGTATTTGGTCATCTATTATTTCTATTCCTTCGCTTTCGAGTAGCTGCTGCATTATGTTTTCGCCGCCAAAATGATGTTTTCCGGTTAATTGTCCGTTTCTGTTTACAACGCGATGAGCGGGAACTCTGTTTTTAGCTGTGATAGATGCGTTCATAGCCCATCCAACTAATCGCGCCGATTTGCCGCTGCCTAAATATTTTGCCACTGCGCCATACGATGTTACTCTACCATATGGCACTTGCATTACTACATCAAAAACTTTTTCAAAGAAAGACTCTTTCTCTTTGGGTATCATTATAAATTTAGCTTGAATTTTACATATTTAATATCAAACCCCTCTTTTAGCCATCTTGTTTCGTAATATGTTTTTGCGTTTACCACATCGCCTGTAGTTCCGTCGTTATAAATATCCGACGATGAATAAAGCAGTTCTAAATTTAACTCTTTAACAGTCTCCATAGTAAATTCATAAAGTAGAGTGCTGTCGGTTTTTA
>JAYEOD010000310.1:0-1541 GCA_034722575.1 Bacteroidota bacterium
TCTTCTCGATGATTTTATTATCTCGCTACGCATTGCTCAGCAAGGATATAAAATCGGTTATAATCCTAATGCATATGCTATTGAGACTGCTTCTGCAAATGTAAAGGAGGAGTTAAAACGTAAAATACGTATTTCGGCAGGTGGGTTTCAGTCTATTGTACGACTAAAATCTCTGCTTAATCCATTTAAATACGGCGTACTTACTTTTCAATATATCAGCCACAGAGTAATGCGTTGGACTGTAGCGCCATTTTCTCTTCCTTTTATCTTTGTTATTAATTTATTATTAGCTCTGCAACAGGGTATAACATCTACCAATCTATATCCAATAATATTTGGTTTACAGCTTTTATTCTATGTTTTAGCCTTAACGGGATGGTATTTTGAGAATAGAAAGATAAGATTAAAATTATTATTTGTACCCTACTATTTCTTTATCATGAATTATTCCGTATATTTAGGTTTAATTAGATATTTAAAAGGGAAACAAACTGTAAATTGGGAACGCGCAAAACGCGGATAGTCATGATAAATCACACTAAATATTTATTTGTTACATTTTGTATAACGATAGTATTATTACTATCGTTAAATATTGCTACAGCCCAAAATAAAACAACATTTATTATTGAGCCTTCAACTTATATTATTGATGGTGACGATTTAGGTATCTCTCCCGGCGATACAGTGCTAATAACAACATCTGCTAAACCATATCTGTTAATACGTAATGTGCATGGCACTTCATCATCTCCTGTTCTGTTTAAAAATTATAATGGTATTATTATATTTGATACCGACCATTTTTATGGGATTTCTATTCAACACTCCGAGCATATTATTATTTCGGGAATGGATAGTTATGGTTACGATTATGGAATTCAAATTCTACGTGTAGCTAATGGTGCAGGAATTGGAATTACCGATTATAGTTCTGATGTGGAGATTAAAGGAGTAGAGATTGCCAATACACTAATCTCGGCAATAGTGTCAAAAACTGATCCTGTTTGTGATGAGAATAATGAAATTCATCCTACAAGAGATGATTTTGTTCAGTATAATATTGTTATCCACGATAATTATCTTCACGATATTGGTAATGAAGGGATGTATATAGGGAGTTCTTTCTTTACAGGATACACATTAACCTGTGGCGGACAGCAACATACTGTTGAGCCACATGTAAATATTGGAGTTCAAATTTATAATAATATCCTCGACCGCACCGGATGGGACGGGATTCAGGTCTCTTCGGCTGTTAACAATTGTAATATCTATGGAAATATAATAGAACACGATAGCGAAGCTGAATATCATAACCAAATGAGTGGTATTATTATTGGTGGTGGCAGTAAATGCGATTGCTATAACAATATTATTAAGGATGGAAAAGGCGATGGTATAGAGATTTTTGGAAAGGGAAATCAAAAAATATATAATAATCTTATAATAAGACCCGGACGCACTTATCATACCGGAGATCCTTCCTTCCCTAAGCATGGGATGTATTGTGGAGATGTAGCAACAGATCAAAATGCCTT
>JAYEOD010000310.1:1551-2507 GCA_034722575.1 Bacteroidota bacterium
GGTATTAATTTTCGAAATACAGAGACTACTGACAACAGAGCCTATAATAATATCATTATAGATCCGGGAGCATACGAAACTATTGGCGAAGATTCATACATACATCTGGCAACAGAAGGTATAACAATGGATAAGCAAAATAACTATCTGGGAAGAAATGTCTATTCTGTAAAATTTGATAGTCCTGCTAACGACAATTATGATTTACAAGTAACCTCTCCGGTAATTAATAAAGCTAAAACACTATCTGATGTTGATTTTGATATTGAAAATCGTCCGAGACCAATTTCTACATTTTCTGATATCGGTGCATATGAATGCAATAAAGCGGGAGTTGAGATAGATGAGTTATCGCTATCTGTTGATAAGATACTCTCCTACCCTAATCCGTGTAACGAAAGTGTTACTTTTTATATAAGGTCGGAAAAAAAATCAATTGTTGCTTTAACTATTCGTAATATAATGGGGAGTAAATTAGTTACTAAAAAAATAATGCTAAATATTGGTAAAAATGAGTTTACTATTAACACCAAACAATTTTCTTCAGGTATCTATCTGTACGAGTTACAATTTGATTTGGGTATAAAATCCGGAAAAATAATAAAACGATAGTTTTTAAAAAACAAGACAATTATATAGAGTATATTATAAGTTACATCATACAAATAAAAAGAGAAAAATGAAAATATATAGCAGTATTAAAAAAGTTGTACCATACAGTATTGGTGTACGTTTACGAGGTTTATGGCAAAAAATCAATGGTTTTTACTTTAAAGGCAGCAAATATTACTGTCCGTATTGTCAACACTCCTTTCGTGCCATGCTTCCCGGAGGTTTTAATTTGCCGGTAATAAAAGAGAAAAAAATTATAGGAGCAGGATATCGCCCTAATAATGTATGTCCCAGATGCTACTCAACAGATAGAGATAGGTTGATATATACTTTTCTTAAAGAGA
>JAYEOD010000311.1:0-2492 GCA_034722575.1 Bacteroidota bacterium
CATCCAAAAGATTATGATTCTGTTGTTAAAGAACTTGGTATATCAGAAAAAAAATGCTCAAATTATCATGTCTTTTACCGCTTTAGAAAAAATAACGACTCTTATGTATATATAGAGGATAATGGTATTTTCCTTTCTGATGATAATGGCAAAGCGGTTAGTATGATTGGGATTATGAAAGATGTTTCTGAAAGAAAGATTGCCGAGAAAAATCTACAAGAGAGTGAACAAAAGTTTCGTGTTTTAACAGAAACATTACGTGCCGGAGTTATTCTGTATCAGAATAATAAATTAATGTATGTTAATAAAGAGGTGGAAAATATTACAGGATATTCGCAAAAAGAGTTGCTGGAAATGAATTTCTGGGGTTTTACACATCCCGATTATCTTGACATAGTTATGGGGCGGGGTAAAAAAAGACAAGCCGGCGATACTAAAGTGATAACTAAATATGAGTTTAAAATTGTTACTAAAGAGGGTGCTGAAAAATGGATCTTTATCTCCGGCAACGCCATCCGATTTAATGATGCTCCTGCTGCAATTAGTTCTTTTATTGATATTACACAAAGAAAGAAAATAGAAAATGAATTACGTAATAGTGAAAAACGCTTTCGTAGTTATTTCGAGAATTCTATGATAGGAATGGCTATTACTTCATTAAGCAAAGGATGGGTCGAAATAAATGATACAGTAAGTGTTATTTTAGGATATTCGTTTGAAGAGCTGAAAAAAATGAGTTGGGCAGATATTACTCATCCCGATGATTTAAAAGTTGATGAAGATAAATTTGAACTGCTTCTGGCAGATGAAATTAATAGCTACTCATTAGAAAAGCGTTTTATTCGCAAGTCAGGCGAGTCTGTCTGGACCCAAATTAATATCTCTTGTGTCAGAAAAGAGGATGATTCAATAGATTATATTATTGCTTTAATAGAAGATATTTCGGAACTTGTAGAGTATCGTAATAATCTTGAAAAAATGGTTGCAGATCGTACAAAAGAGGTTGAAAAAATTCAAAAATCACTCGTTTATCTTATGGAAGATGTTAATGAGACAAATAGTAATCTTAATAGAGCAAATATAAATATTGAAGCCTCTAATAAAGAACTTGAAGCATTCTCTTACTCTGTTTCGCACGACTTGCGTGCTCCTTTAACGCGTATGGATGGATTTAGTAAGGTGCTTCTCGATATGTATAAAGATAAACTCGATGAACAAGCTGTGCATTATCTTAACCGTATCAGATCTTCGTCAGAAAATATGTCTAATCTTATTAGTGCAATGCTCTCTCTATCGCGCTTAACGCGAAGTAAAATTTCTCGTAAACAACTCGATTTCTCTTCTCTATGTAACCAAGTTAAAGAGAATTTAGAAGCTGCTGAACCTAATAGAAAACTGGATTTTCAAGTAGAAGAGAATTTGAAAATATATGCAGATGAAAAGTTTGTGCGAATACTTTTGGAAAATTTACTCGGTAACGCATTTAAATTTACTAAAAAGCAACAAAATCCTGTGATAATGATTGGTAAAAAAATCATTAAGGAAAAAGAGGTGTTCTTTATTCAAGATAATGGCGATGGTTTTGACATGAAATATTATCATAAAATATTTACCGCTTTTCAGCGTTTGCATGCTGAAAAAGAGTTCGAAGGAACCGGTATCGGACTTGCTATAGTGCAACGTATTATTAATAAACATGGAGGCGAAATTTGGGCTGAGAGTGTGCAGGGAAAAGGTGCAACATTTTATTTTAGTTTGGCGTAGGTGTAGTATAAACCAAATAATTTTGTGCTGAACAGGAAATTCCCTTGCTGTAAAGCAAAATATTTTATAAATTGTCACGACTTTTTAATCGGAAATAACTTTTTAATCGGAAATAACTTTTTAATATGAAATATAAATTTAACATATTAATTATTGATGATGTAGCAGATGATGCAGAATTGTGTGTTATACAGCTAAAACAGTATGGAATTGATTTTTCGTGGAGATATGTAGAGTGTGAAGAGGAGATTAATAAGGCTCTTAGAGAAGAGACTTTTGACGTTGTTATTTCTGACTATTCTATGGTTGGGTTCGATGGTATTGCCGCTCTTAAAATAGTGAAAGAGTTTGATGTTGATATGCCGTTTATTATGGTGTCCGGTACTATTGGTGAAGAGGTAGCCGTAAATGCAATGAAAAAAGGTGCACAAGATTATATTATGAAATCTAATATGGTTAGATTAGCTCCCGCTGTTTTGCGCGAAATAGATGATGCTAAAACAAGAAGAGAATATAAAGAATCGCAATTAGCACTGCTCGAAAATGAGGCTTTTACTAATAGTATCCTTATAGGCTTTCCTGTGGGAATTGCAGTTTTTAAAGATAGAGTGTGTCAGTATGTTAATATGCGCTTGGCTGAAATGTTGGGCTACGATAGAGAGGAGTTGGTAGGGAAGAGTTCTAGGATGGTGTATCTTTCTGTTGAAGAGTATGATAGGGTATTAGCA
>JAYEOD010000312.1:0-2486 GCA_034722575.1 Bacteroidota bacterium
CTGCGATAATTTTATTTGTAACGGTCGTTTTTTATATAAAAAAATTGCTGTAAACGACAATGCTACGATTAATCCTGCAATTATTGCCAAAGGTAAAACAAAGGCGAGGCTAAATAGTTCTTGAGGGTTAGGTGATATGTGCTCTATCCCGGTAAGGAAAAATTTGTAGTATGCCATTTCCGACACAAAATTTGCTAAAGGAAAAAAGAAAGTTGTTGTACCTGCAATAGTAGCAAGAAGTAAAAATAGTGTTTGAACGCGCTGTATCATAAATGTTTTTTTTGCAAATATACAATAGATTTGGTTTTTTTGTTATAAGGAGTGAAAATGTAATCAGAAAATATTCATTGCATGCCGAAAGAGTTGAAACTGAGTATTTCTTAATGTTTTTAGTATAAGGGCAAATTTTTTTAAAAAAAACTGCAGTTTTATTTTCTATTTGCAAATTATTTATATATTTGCAATTGAAAATCCAATAAACGTTCTAAGCAACAACTGTTAGCGAGAGATAAAAGAAGTCTGGTTCGTGAATTGGATATTAATTTAGTAGGCAGAAATCAGTGATTAATTTCAAAAATTTTAATCAATTACAACTTTCCTAGAAATACACAATAATTATACAAATAGTATTCTATGTACGATATTATAGAATTAAACAGTAAATTAGTTTCAGAACTAAAAGAAATTTCAGAAGAATTAAATATTCCAAGTGTTGAAGATCTAAAAAAGCAAGATTTAATATATAAAATATTAGATTATCAGGCTTTAACCGATTCTACTCCAATGCCGGAAAAAGAGAAAAAGCAAAAGCCGGCTCGTCCAAAAAAGAGAGAAAAAGAAGTGGCACCTAAAAAAGATACTTCAGAAAAGGAGCCTGTTATTACTTCCGAAAAAAATACTACTGAAAACTCTGTAGAAGAAAAAGAAAATAAACCACGCCGAAGAAGAGTTAAAACTCCTATCTCTTCGAGCGATGAGACTAAAAGAAGAGCCGTAAGAAAATTGCCTTCTCAACAGTCAATCGAAAATATCCCTGATGATGTTGAAAAACGTGATAAAAAAAGTGCTCCGGCGCAACGTGATATACAGAAGAGTAAAGAAATTACCGAAGAGCGTCCGGTTAGAGTGTCTCGTGAAAAGCGTCCGACTAGAACACCTCGCGAAGAGCGCCCGGTTAGAGTGCCTCGTGAAGAGCGTCCGACTAGAACACCTCGTGAAGAGCGCCCTGTTAGAGAGCCTAGACCTGAGTCTGTAAATCAAAAAGAGGTATTCCCTTTCGAATCAGAAGGTATTATCTCGAGTGAAGGAGTTTTAGAGATTATGGCTGACGGATATGGTTTCTTGCGTTCTAGTGATTATAATTACCTTAATTCTCCTGATGATATTTATGTGTCACAATCTCAAATAAAATTATTTGGTTTAAAAACCGGTGATACGGTTAAAGGAATGATTCGCCCTCCTAAAGAGGGTGAGAAATTTTTCCCTTTAATTAAAGTGGAGATGATTAATGGTAAGACTTTTGACGAAATTAGAGATAGGGTGCCTTTTGATTACCTTACTCCTCTGTTTCCTGAAAAGAAATTCGATATCACAACAAAAAAATCAGGCGATAATCTTTCTGTAAGACTTATGGATATGTTTGCGCCTATTGGTATGGGACAGCGTGGTTTGCTTGTTGCTCAGCCAAAAACTGGTAAAACGGTATTACTTAAAGAGATAGCAAACGCTATTGCAGCTAATCATCCTGATGTATATCTTATCGTTCTTCTTATTGATGAACGTCCTGAAGAGGTTACTGATATGGAACGTAATGTAAAAGGAGAGGTGATCGCTTCTACTTTTGATGAGCCGGCAGAACGTCATGTAAAAATTGCCAATATTGTTCTTGAAAAAGCAAAGAGAATGGTAGAGAGTGGTCACGATGTAGTGATTCTTCTTGATTCGATTACTCGTTTGGCACGTGCATATAATACTGTTTCTCCTTCATCAGGAAAAGTTCTTTCCGGTGGTGTGGAGGCTAATGCACTACAAAAGCCAAAACGTTTCTTTGGTGCTGCTCGTCAGATAGAAAATGGTGGTTCATTAACTATCCTTGCTACGGCATTAATCGATACAGGTTCTAAAATGGATGAGGTTATCTTCGAAGAGTTTAAAGGAACAGGTAATATGGAGCTACAGCTCGATAGAAAACTTTCTAATAAACGTATTTGGCCTGCAATTGATATTGTTGCTTCCGGCACTCGTCGCGAAGATTTACTTCAAACTAAAGAGGAGTTGCAACGTATTTGGATTTTAAGAAATCATCTTGCAGATATGAATCCTGTTGAAGCAATGCAATTTGTTAGAGATAAACTTAAATTTACTAATTCTAATGAGGAGTTTTTAAACTCCATGAATGGATAGTAATAGTAAAATATATTATTATAAAATGGCTGTGTCGTTTATTCGATACGGCCATTTTTTTATGGCGTTTTAAGTAATGTCAA
>JAYEOD010000313.1:0-2473 GCA_034722575.1 Bacteroidota bacterium
ATTCTCAGGATTTAGATCCAGGGCAAAGAAATTACGTTGTGTTTCGCGCAGTGCCATTTCGGGACTAGAGAGCTGTAATACTTTTTTAGGATATTTTGGTGAAAACCTTAACGACTGTCCACCATCAACAATATACTTCCCTAGTCCAAGAGCTATATTAACAATTCCATCTTCAGGTTTTTCAGGTTCTATAGGATAAAAATTTATTGAACGCGCCACTCCCGAAAAAGAGGGATAAAATCGATCTCCGAATCGCGTACCACAAACTTCTTGAAGAACAATGCCCATTTTTTCTTCATCAATAACATTTGATGTAGCTTCCATATACGCCTTGCTATCCGAATAAAACGCAGATGCATATACACTCTTAATGGCCTTACTTAACAGTTCGATCATCAAAGTTTCGTTATTAATAATATTTGGAACCATATAAGTTGAATAGATTCCGGCAAACGGCTGATAATGTGAATCTTCGAGAAGACTACTGGATCGAATAGCAATAGGGTTTCTAACAACTGCAATAAACGCATATAAATCTTCCAGTAATCGGTAAGGCAATCTAGCACTAATAAAATGCTTTAATATTTCATCATCATCAATATCACTAAGAGCAATGTCATACAAACTATTCGACTCCATAAATTCATCAAAAACATCAGTACATAACACCACTGTACGCGGAATGTTAATAACAACATTTTCAAATTCATCGAGAAATCTATTTCTTTTAATAACAGCATCAAGAAAAGCTAAACCACGAGCTTTGCCTCCCACCGAACCCTCTCCGATACGAGTAAACGACATATATTCATCATATCTTTCGCGACGAAATTCGGCAATCACACCTTGCGATCTACTCTTTCTATATCCGGCTATAGCATCAAAAATATACCTGCGCACCTCATCCAAATCTGTAAAATCCTCATAACTCAACTCTCGAAACAGCTGAGCAATAGGAAATAATGCACGTGCATTCAACCACTTAGAGACATGATTTCTTGTAACATGATACTTTAGGCTGGCATCAGGAATCACAAACATGGTTTCCTGTAATTCCTTTAAATCTCTTGCACTTCCAACCTCTTTGCCTGTGGAAGAATCTTTAAAGATAAAATCGCCAAAAGCAAAATATTTAGTAATAAACTCTCTTAATTCTATTGATAACGTTTTAGATTTCTTATGAATAAAACCAACCTTTATCTCCTTAGCTCTCTCTAAATTGTCCAATTCGGAAGACTGCAGTAGGATAGGCATATATTTATCAACACTTTTAATCATGCGACACAGCGTTATCCCTGCGTTACGATCTTTTTTTCCATTACGAGGATAAGTAACATCAGATATTACACCGAGCAAATTTTTCTTATACTTATTAAAAAGCTGCTCTGCATCTTCATAATTCGTTGCCAACAAAATTTTCGGTCGCCCTCGCATTCTAAGCATTTGCTGGTGTTCATTAAGTCCCTCAGTCATAAAAGCCTTCGACTGCTTAAAAATAATCTTATAAATATTTGGCAAATAACTAGAGTAAAACCTCTTAGAGTCTTCTACAAGAACAATAACCTGAACCCCCTCTTTTACATCCTCCTCTACATTCATTTTATCCTCTATCAATTTAATGATAGCCAATAAAATACCTGCATCACCTAACCACGAAAAAACATAATCTATCACACTCAAGTCTTCACGATCCATTTTCAGCGATACTTTTTTCGAGAAAGGCGTTAATACAACAATCGGTTTTTCGGGATACAATGTCTTAACCCTCGAAGCCAATTCGAAAGTATCGGAATGCTCAGCACTCAACATGGTTATTATTAAATCGATACTTTGATTTTCCAAAACCTCAAAAGCTTTCTCTTCAGAATCTACCTGAATAAATTGCGGCGGATACCTAAGATTCAACGATACATACTCATTAAAAATCTGTTCATCAATCCTACCATCATCCTCCAAAATAAAAGAATCATAATTACTAGAGATCAGTAATACATGATAAATTCTATTTTTCATCAAATTATCAAAAGCTGTATCGCCAAAGAAAAAACTCTTTATCTTGGAATGTCGTAATTCTAGCATATCATTATAATTTATATCGGATACAAATTTAATCATTACAAGTCAGTAATATAAAAATGAGAGGTAAAAAAAATCGGTTCATCCGTTTATAATTTGTTTTTCATCGAATTAATCTAATTAAACTATTTTTTTTGATCCATTGAAATGGGTTATCTTATCCAATCAATCAACCTCAACCTCAATCTTAACCTCAGTCTTAACCTCAATCTCAACCTCAATCTTAACCTCAGTCTTAACCTCAGTCTTAACCTCAGCCTCAGACACCTTTATAATCATTGTCGTGTATATTAAAGATTTTAGTATGGCTCGTTTCATCCGTTTATAATTTATTTTTGTTTATTTATAACAGAGGAGAGGTATAATATTACCTTTGCGAAACAAATTATAAACATAT
>JAYEOD010000314.1:0-2470 GCA_034722575.1 Bacteroidota bacterium
GCCGGGTGATCTTCGAACAAGTTCTCAGCTTCCCGGTCTCTCTAATGCTTCGCTGCGAGCTGAATAACATTTTTCTGAATGCCAATCCAACTCATTACTTACCTTTACCAATACAGCTGCAAACCTTTAAGGTTTATCTATCGAAATCCTGTTGGCTGTTAACTCATATAATCATTCTCGTGTGTGTTAAAAATTGTTTAACATGGGCGTTTTATCCGTTTATAATTTTATATTTCGGTCGGATGGAAGTCGCCTTTATAATCATTGTCGTGTGTATTAAAAGTTTTAGTATGGCTCGTTTCATCCGTTTATAATTTAATTTTTTTGTCTAAATTATAAAAATATCATAAAACTTCAAATTGCATTTAATTAGTTTGTTCTTTTAGCTCCATTTGAATATTGTAATTCATTGAAGTTACAAAGGCTTTTGAATGTTGGTGTAGCTCTTTTAATTCGGGAGTGAATTTATAATTCGTTGGTTTAAGATGACCGGATATATCTGCCCATTTATAACTCAACTTATTATCTAAAAATTCGCAACCATATTTATTAACGGATACTGAATAGCTGTATATCCCAAAATAATCTGTCTCCGGATTATAATTCATCAAATTATTTCCCGATTTAAAATATTCTGTATCCGATAAGGATAAATTAAATACTGTAGGAAAAATATCTTTATGAGAGCCAAATACATCCATATTAATGTTGTTTTCAGATTTATACTCCTCCGGTACGTACATAATAAGCGGCACACTCATTTTTAAGAATAAATCCTTATCGGGATAATTAAAAAGTTGCTTACAACTATGGTCTCCGGTGATAACAATAATGGTGTTTTTGCCTAATTTAGAGTTTCTGATTTTGTTAATAAAGGCTCCTAAATAGTCGTTGCTATAACGATATGCTTTAAAATTTTTCTTAGCAATATCTTCCGATACTTTTATTTTTGTTAAAACACTATCGGGTATATTTATATTATCGGCACTGTATTCTGTCGGCAATTCAAATGGAGTATGATTGGTAGTAGAGAGGACAAAATAGAAGTTAGGTTTGTTGGTGTTTTTATTCAAATCGTTGTAAATAAAATCGAACAAATATTGATCATAAACTCCCCATCCATTTTCAGAAGAATTTTTAACGCTTTTTAATATTTTTGATTTTCCATATACATTGTTGAAATATTGATTTGGAACAAACTTATCGAGGTTGCGCCATCCTAATTTCCCTCCTGTAACAAATGTAGTATTGTATCCGTTTTTTTTAAAAGGATAAGCTGCTGATGAGGAGAGGTTTTTGTCGAGGAACGATGATTGAGAAATAGGTGTTTTAGGAGAGCTTATCATTAATCCTTCGAGAGAGTGGATAGTGCCTCCTGTGCATGATACAAAATTTTTGTAGTGATAACAGTTTTTTAATTCTTTACCCAAATTACCTAATAAATCAAACTCCGGGCTTTGGAATGTTATATAGTGATTGCCCAGACTCTCCATTAAAAAGAAAACAACCTTAGGAGGATTTTTTTTCAAAAAATCATTTTTTGGCGTTTTGATATATAGCTGTTTTTTTAAATCAGAATCTTTTACAAAATCATTTTTTAGATATTCTTTTATAGGTTGTTCGGCATTTTTGTATCCATACCTTTTTAAAGTGCGGTTAATGTCGGTATCTATTGTTTGATTTTTTTTCTCTTTTAAAGCATTTTTAAAAGCATATACGCCGTTGTACGACAAAGTGTTTACTACCAGATTATCAGAAATTGTAGTGTCGTCGTTTTGAAGTGGGAATATACCTACGGAGCCACGCATCGCCAAAGCGTAGATACCTGATATTAGAATAAAAGCAACTGTTTTTAAAGCCCAATGAAGTTTTAAATTTTTCTTTGGTTCTGATTTAAGGATTTTGTTTGCTGCAAATTTTAATGTAAAAACAAAAGTCACAATTATTACAATAATCCAAAACAGTGGATAATCAGACCATACAGAGTCTAAAACGGCTTTTGTATCATCATCGAATATTCCAAAAAACAAAACATTAATTCTCGATTGAAAAAATATGTAGAAAAAATAGTCGATCATTGAAAATATTAGTACAATAGACAATCCAAAAAATATGAATATGCGCGATAATTGATTAAATAATTTGTTAAAGATGTTGTGTTTAAGTAGTAAGCATAAATTGCTGAGAAGAAAAAGTGGTGATAAAACATATGCCAATATCATTGTGTCGAACTTGAATCCCACATAAAAAGCATGAAATATATCTTTAACGTAATTTGAATATATGTTGCTATCACCAAATTTTAATAAAAATATTACTCTGAAAATGGTTAGTAGAACTAAACCAAGTAGATAAAACTTAAAAGTTTTTTTTAGTGAGCTGAAATAAAATGAAAATCGATCTAATTGCATTTTTCCTAATTATTATTGTTTGTGAAAAAATATAAACGCAGTAATTTATGTTTTCTTAT
>JAYEOD010000315.1:0-2468 GCA_034722575.1 Bacteroidota bacterium
TTATAGTATTTGAAAATGTGTTAAATGTATTTAAATTTGTAAAGATTTAAATTAGAAAATAATATTGGTAAAAATATTGTATGAAGTCACAAAACAATAATCGTATAATCTTTTTTTTACTCGCAATAAGTTTTGTTGCCGGAGTGGTGCTTATCTTTTTTACTCAAAATAGTTATGGCGGTGGCGATCATTTTGCTCATTATAAATTGGCTCATTGGGGTTGGTTACACCCTAAGCTTTTGTTTAACCATTGGGGTAAACCGGTTTTTACTATTTTATTGTCGCCTTTTGCTCAACTGGGTATAAATGGCGCTCGAATCTATAACTTATTGATGGGTTTTTCAACAGCTGTTATGATTTGGCGGCTCGCTTCGTTTTTTAATTTTAAAAATAGTGCTTTTAGTTTGGTGCTGGTTTTATTTACACCGGTTTATTTTATTTTGATGTTTACCTCTTTAACAGAAGTGACTTTCAGTTTTTTTCTGGTTCTTGCTGCTTTATTGTTTTTTAAAGAGAAGCATCTTTTGTCGGCTGTGGTTTTGTCGTTTTTACCGTTTATTCGAACGGAAGGAATAGTTCTTTTTCCTTTGTTTATTATGGCTTATGGTATGCGAAAACAGTGGCTTACTATCCCTCTTCTTACTGTAGGTTTTTTGTTGATTAGCTTGCTTGGATTTTCGTTTTATGATGATTTTTGGTGGGTGATTACAAAAATGCCTTATACCGGAAGTGCTGAAGGTATTTATGGAAGTGGTAATTTATTGCATTTTGTTACTCATACCCGAAGAATATTGGGGTATCCATTGGCAGCGATATTTTTGATAGGTTTAGTTTTGTTGGTGGTTAAGTGGTTTACAGTTGAGAAACGAAAGATTTCTGTTACGTTTTATTTTTTGTTGTTGATACCCGGATCGTATTTAACTTTTTTGGCAGCGCACTCTTTTGTGTGGTGGCAAGGAATGGGTGATTTTTAGTTTTGCGGTAAATAGTACTGAAAAATTATGTAAAAAGGATTTGGTTCTGGTTTGTAGCGCAAAAAATGATGAAGGCGAAGCTACATTTTATTATGTCATAGATTTGTTTAATAAAATGGAGGGTGATAATGAGTGGGAAGTTGTAAAAGGCTCTTTTGATGCATATAATTTTTCATCATCAAAAGATAAATTGAAACTCTATTTATGGAATAAAGGTGGAATAAATTATTCTATTGATGATGTTAAAATAACAGTTTCGGAAACAAAATAAGGAGATAATAAATGAAAATATAGAATTTTATATTTTAAAAAATCAACAAAAACGAAAATATAAAATTTCATATTTTGAAAAACCAACAAAAACGAAAATATGGCTTCATTTTTATTGTGGATAGATGCTTTTAGATTGCGTACTTTACCATTGGCATTATCGAGTATTTTTTTGGGGAGTTTTTTGGCTTATAACGAAGGCGTATTTAGTGTGTCGGTAGCAATTTTTGCTGTTGTTACAACACTATTTTTGCAAATATCCTCTAATTTGGCTAATGATTATGGCGACTCGAAAAGCGGTATGGATAATGATGATAGAGTTGGTCCTCTGCGTAGTGTTCAGGGAGGAGGCATCTCCTTGTTGGAGATGAAAAGAATGATGATTCTGTTTTCTGTCCTCTCATTAGTTAGTGGCTTGGCATTGATATATTTTGCAAATATTGATTTAGGATATTCTATTTTGTTTTTAGTGATAGGAATAGGCGCTATTGCAGCAGCAATTAATTATACTGTAGGAAAAAAACCTTTTGGATATATTGGCTGGGGCGACTTTTTTGTGTTTCTGTTTTTTGGATTAGTGGGCGTTGTGGGTACTTATTATCTCCATACAGGTGTGTTTTCATTAGACATTTTTCTTCCGGCTTCTTCTGTTGGAATGTTAAGTGCGGCAGTGTTGAATCTTAATAATTTACGTGATAGGGTAGGAGATGAAAAATCAGGAAAACGTACGTTAGTTGTTGCTATTGGAGCTAAATGGGCAACCATATATCATGTTTTTCTTATTGTTGGCTCTGTGATTATCGCTCTTTTGTACATCTATCTTAATTACACCTCTTTATATCAATTTTTGTTTTTGGTGATATCTCCGGTACTTATCTTCAACATCCGTAAAGTTATTTTTAACACCGAGCCATGTAAATTGGATTCGGAATTAAAGAAAATTGCAATGGCTACATTACTGTTTTCTGTTCTTTTTGGTGTTGGAATGATTTTGTAAAGTGTATTGTTTTAGGGTTATATGGCTGTACGCTTGTTGTGTGTTACGGTTTTTTTCATTGAATTAAACAAATTATGTTATATCCTACCCATTCAATCAATCAGCCAATCTTAATCTCAATCTTAGTCTTAGTCGCCATTACAATCATTGTTGTGTGTATTAAAGTTTTTAATATGGTTCTTTTCATTTTTTTTACTGTTTAGCGCAAGTTTTTTATTTCTGCTCTG
>JAYEOD010000316.1:0-2466 GCA_034722575.1 Bacteroidota bacterium
AAGGTGTCATCCTGATGAGACCAGACCTTTTACCGTTAGAGAATATGCTTGTATTCAAACTTTTCCAGACAATTGGTCGTTTGCCGGCTCCGTTTCACAACAATATAAACAAATTGGCAATGCTGTTCCTTGTAATCTAGGTCAAGAAGTTGGCTATTCTATTGTTAAATTCTTAAATAGTTATTTTGAAAAACTAAATAATTCTGAACTTTCAATTTCTTCGGCTAAGGCGATGTAACCTTTTTTAAAGAAATCTTCCGTATCTATATTGATAATTAACAAGTCAAGTTCTTTAACCAATTTTGAATAAAAATTGGGAAATCCTGTCAATCTATGCCAAAAATCGGTTTCAATAATTACAGGATGTTCTTTGTCAATTCTTTGATAATGTTGACTTAATTGAGATTTTTCGCCATATAAAACACCTAAAATCAAATCGTTATTGTTAAGGTTAATAGAATTGGTTCTAGCAAGATTAATAACAGAAGAAAACTTTTTAAGAAGAGGATTTACATCTTCCGAATTTATTGTGTTTGGTCCGGATTTTAACTGACACCATTTCTTTCTATTATCAACTTTATCAACAAATTCAATATCCATTCCTTTAATAAGAGAACCGCTTGCCAAATCTAAATCCACAAACATATTTTGAATTCGTGTTCCAAAAGTTGTATTAATTGAAGTTCCTAATACACGAGGATAATACAATGCTTTTGCAATTCCTAATGGTATAAAATCATCTTCAAGAACTTTTGAAAGATACTATTACAATAATAGGGTTTATTTTGTATGATTTTAACTTCGAGTGATTTTTTAAAACATTCTCTTTGTGGCTTTTAAATATTTTGTTTCCAAAATATTCTGTTACTATTTTCAATAATTCTTTTTCTTCCATCTCCCAAAACTAAGAAATCAAAATGATATTCTTTTGAAATTACTAAATTTTATAATCGCACAATCAGTTTTCCCAATGTGTATAAATGGTAAAGGTGACTTTTATCGCAAATTAAGATAAAAATAAAAGCCCCATCTCAAATTTTTGAGACGGGGCTTTTTGGTTTATTGTTTGATGTTTACAGTCTTATAACCGTTGAACTAAGGTTATTGCACTGATATTTTTAATCACCAAAGCTGATACCAAGACCTCTGGCAGTTTTAATAAGCGCAGTGTCTTGTGTAACAATATTTGGCTTGCTGATAGCGTCTTCTATTTTTACTGAAGTGATGTATGGATGACGATACGAAACCATTTCGCCGTATTTTTTATCCAAAACCATTTCAAATGCTTTTACTCCAAACTGACTGGCAAGAACACGATCGTAGGCTATTGGCACACCACCACGTTGTAAGTGTCCTAAAACTGTCTCTCGAATATCGTGTTCAGAACCGATTTTTTGAAGCTCTTCGGTTAAGCGTACTGCTGCACCGGTAAGTTTTTTGTGGGCGTATCCTATCTCTTTCGAGTCGATATACGATTGTTCTCCTCCTTTAGGCAGCGCTCCTTCGGCAACAACAATAATAACAAAACCTCGATTGTTCTTGAATCGCGAATCTATTTTTTCGCTTACTATTTTTGCATCGTAAGGTATTTCAGGTATTAAGCAAACTTCTGCTCCTCCGGCAACAGCTGCATTCATCGCAATCCAACCGGCATCTCTACCCATAACTTCTAAAATAATAACTCTATTGTGACTTGCTGCGGTAGTAACAAGTTTATCAACCGCTTCTGTTGCAATTTGTACGGCAGTCTGAAACCCAAAAGTAGAATCTGTATTTGCAACATCATTATCGATGGTTTTTGGAACACCAATAATGTTTAGCCCTTTGTCTTGTAATTGTTTAGAGATTTTTTGAGAGCCGTCGCCACCAATGTTAATAACAGCTTCTACTCCTAAAAGTTGTAGTTTTTTGATTAATTCATCAGAACGATCTACATTTTCCCACTCCCCTTTGCTATTTTGTATCGGCCAGGCAAACGGACCACCTTTATTTGTAGATTGAATAATAGTACCACCCTGAAAATGAATTCCTTTAACAGCGTTCTCGTCAAGAACCATTATCTCTTGTGGTTCGTTTAACACGCCATTAAAGGCCTGAATGCCTCCTAATACTTCCCAGTCTTTCTCTTGTGATGCGCGTTTTACAATTGCTCTAATTACTGCATTAAGCCCCGGACAATCGCCTCCGCCTGTAATTACTAATATTCGTCTCATCTTTTCTCTCCTATTTTTTTACTGATATTCTACCAATTCGATTCGCAAATGTAATTAAATATCAGTGTGGTGTGCAATTCAATATAAAATTGTTTTATGCAAAAATAGCTTTTAATATGTAGTAAATCAAGGTTGTACATCTTTTTTTTAAGGCGTTCGCAACGGTTTGCGAAGAAAAGAAATGCTATCCTTAAATCAACAAATGAAAATGTTGTATTTTTGAAAGAGAAACAGGTTTGTATTTATAGAGCTG
>JAYEOD010000317.1:0-2455 GCA_034722575.1 Bacteroidota bacterium
GCCTTTATCATCAAAAAAACAAGGAATGCTATACCCTTGATACGACAGATTAATATTTGTAACATCAACGCCGCCAAGCATCTCGGTAACGAAAGAAAAAACCGGTTCACAAGAGGTGCCAATATTTTCGTAATAATTCAAATTCCCCTCCTTCTCTCCTACCACCAAGTCTATTAGTCCATCTTTATTTATATCATACAATTGTGGCGCACTAAAATACCCCACATCAATATCACCATACAGCTCATTAGTAATAACAAATTGCGGAATACCATTCTCACTACCAATATTCTCGCACAAAATAAGATTTCCCTCTTCATTACCACAAATAATATCTACATCACCATCCTCATCCAAATCGCCAAAAGCGGGATACAATCCACCAAAATCACGATTCATAAAACCGCATAAATCTTCTGTCATAATTTTAAAAGCCGGCGTTTCGGCAGTGCCAATATTCTTTAAAAAAGCCAACGAAGACTTATAATTACAATGCAAAGCAAATACCACGTCATACCATATAGAGTCGAGTTGTCCGTAATTTGCCACTACAATATCTTTTAATCCATCGTTATCTAAATCAACAATAACAGGATATGCTCCGGCACCAAAATCCAACATCTCACCCTGCAAAAAATTATCTGAAGTATATTCAAAATCATACTCTCCCTCACTCCCATTATTCAAATAGAGCAAAGTATTATTCTTAAATCGCGATAAATTAAAAGAGGGATCGAACGAAGAGATAATTAAATCCTCTGCATTATCATTATTCACATCAATATTTACCGCCACCGGAAAAGAAAACATATTAACAGCATTCTCTTCATTCGGAAAATCCCAATTTTGCTCAACCATCACCGCCTCCTGAGCATCGCCCCCATTAGTAAGAGCCACTAATCCGGGATAATCCACATCACCGAGTACTAAATCTTTATCGCCATCATTCTCAAAATCGTAAACCAAAAAAGTAGATCCGGTATGTTTCGGTGCCCCGGATGGAGGCAATACACCTCCATTAATACAGGTATCTAAATAAATAGTATTTGCCTCATCACTCTCAGCAAAATACCCCCAACAAGTTTCTTGTTTATGATACAATAACGAATCAGGCACGCCATATTTCTCCATCGATTGATTTTGATGATACTCGACAAAAGAGCCCAATCCCCAAAAAGTTAGCACATCCAAATCACCATCACTATCCACATCCACAATAGCAGGATAATCTACCGAAGTAACCAAAATATTAGTAAATAAATTTCCTTGCAAAGAGGTTAAATAGCGTTTTATCACCTTCTCAAATTTCATCTCACCATCGTGCGAAATATTTTTATAAATCATTATCCCGCCAAGGGTATAAGTAAAAATATCATTCTTTCCATCGTTATCATAATCATGAAACTGAACCCAATTATCGAAATGCGGAAAAGCCACTTCATATTCGGGCGCATAATAATACGAAATCTCATTTTCTATCCCATTATTAATAAAAGTATAAATTCTACTGCCATGCCGATCAAAAACCAAAAGATCTTTTACACCATCAAAATCAAAATCCATTTCACAAAACTGACATGCATTCATACCTCCCAGCCACGGCATATCAAAGCTATCATTTGCCAAATTTTTTACTGCAATATCATAACGTTGCTCAAAGCCAAAATCCTCATATTGTTGTGCTTTCGCAGATAACAACACAAAACATAACATCATATTAATAAACAAAAAACGTCGCATTATTTTTTTTTGTAAAAGTAAAATTATTTTTTTGATCCTCCCCTTAAAAACAAGAAAACAACACCTGCAACAAGCACAATTCAACTTGGTTTTAAAACTTTAAACGATAGAATTGTAATTTAGCGTTTGAAATGTTATATTTGCGGCTTGTTAAAAAGTATTAACTAAAAACTTAACAGACACATGCAAAATAAAGGCGTTATTAAATTTTTTGCAATTGCATTTGCCATTGTAAGTCTATTCCAACTCTCATTTACATTTTTCACAAAACATGTAGAGAGTAACGCTACGGAATATGCGACTAACACTGAGGCCAATGCCATCGCCAAAAAATATGCAGAAGGAGACCCTATAAAAGAGGGATTTTATTTTGATTCTATTTCAAAAGTAAGAGAACAATTCTATCTTGATTCAATGGCTAATAAAGAGATTTTCAACATCTTAATTCGTCAATATACATATCAAGAATGTAAGGAGAGAGAGATTAATTTAGGGCTTGACCTAAAAGGTGGTATGAATGTTATGCTTGAAGTGTCGGTTATTGACATTGTAAAAGCCCTCTCTAATAACAGCCAGGATGCTACTTTCGTAAAAGCTCTTAAAATAGCTCGTGAGAAACAAAAAAATAGTCAGGACGATTTCGTGACACTGTTTGCACAGTCGTTTACCGAAATAGATGCTAATGCTCAACTTGCTGCTATTTTTAATACTGTTG
>JAYEOD010000318.1:0-2454 GCA_034722575.1 Bacteroidota bacterium
ATTGATTGATTGGTTGGTTGGTTGGTTGGTTGGTTGATTGGGTAGATATAATTTCTTTGAATTTATGTCGGCCATTTTGAAATTCAATTGGTAATTCAATAAAAAATATGTCAATCATGCCAAAAAAAAGCCGCTTCAAAAAATGAAGCGACTTTTTATTCAAACAATAAACCAACAATATTATATTACGCCTTGCTCCATCATAGCATTAGCTACTTTAAGGAAACCTGCTACGTTAGCACCTTTAACGTAATCAACATAACCTTCAGCATCTTTACCATGCTCTACACAAGCGTTATGAATATCAATCATAATACCATGAAGTTTTTCATCAACTTCTTCTGCACTCCAGTTTAATTTCATAGAGTTTTGACTCATTTCAAGACCAGAAGTAGCAACACCACCTGCGTTAACTGCTTTACCAGGACCGAAAAGAATTTTCTTCTCTTGGAATAATTCAACAGCTTCAGGAGTAGAAGGCATGTTAGCACCTTCGGCAACACACATAACACCGTTAGCGATAAGCTTTTCAGCACTTGCTCCGTTAAGTTCGTTTTGAGTAGCACAAGGAATAGCTACATCAACTTTAACTTCCCAAGGTGTTTTACCTTCGTGGAATTGAGCCTCAGGGAACTCGAAAGAGAATGGCTTAACGATATCTTGGTTAGAAGCTCTAAGCTCTAATAGATAAGCGATCATCTCTTTGTTCATACCATCAGGAATGTGAACATAACCATCAGGGCCAGATACAGTAACTACTTTACCACCAAACTCAATGATTTTTTGTGCAGCACCCCAACATACATTACCAAAACCAGAAAGAGCAACTTTTTTACCTTCAAAAGTCTCACCTTTAGTTTTTAACATCTCTTTAGCAAAATAAACAGCACCAAAACCGGTTGCTTCAGGACGGATTAATGATCCACCCCAGTTTCTTCCTTTACCAGTAAGAATACCAACATTTTGACGAGCTAATTTTTTGTACATACCGTATAAGAAACCGATTTCGCGGCCACCAACACCTATATCACCGGCAGGAACATCAGTCTCAGGACCAATATATTGCCATAACTCATTCATAAACGCCTGACAGAAACGCATTACTTCGTCGTCAGATTTTCCTTTAGGATCGAAGTCAGAACCACCTTTACCACCACCCATAGGAAGTGTAGTAAGAGAGTTTTTGAAAATTTGCTCAAAACCTAAAAATTTAAGAATACTAAGGTTTACACTTGGGTGAAAACGCATTCCACCTTTGTATGGTCCAATAGCATTATTAAACTGTACACGGTAAGCCAGGTTAGTCTGTACTTTACCATTATCGTCAACCCATGGAATTCTGAATGTAAAAACTCTATCTGGTTCAACAAGTCTTTCAATAATTCCTTTAGCTTCAAACTGAGGATTTTCTGCTAAAACATCTTCTAAAGATTCTAAAACTTCGCGTACTGCCTGTAAATATTCTACTTCACCCGGGTGTTTTTGTTCCAGGTTACTCATTACTTTTTCTAGGTTCATCGCTATTATAATTTTTAAAATTATTAATTATTTTTTTATATAAGTGTTAACTAAATAACACCGGCAAATATTTGAATTATTTTTTAATTTCCCAAACTTTTATAAAGTTTTTTCCATTAATGATTCCCAAAGTGTTATACACCCGAAATCGTTTGCATAATTCCTTAAAAATAAATCACTTATTCTACAAAGTAATCTTTTCGTTCGCGAACAAAAGTCGTAAAAAATATTAATGGATTGATTATAAATTGAAACTTTTTTAAAAAAAATATTATCCAATTTTGGTAACTATAATTCTTTTGCACTCTCCACCACATTTCCCTCTTTATAAAACACAATTCTATCAATCTTTCCATCAGGCAAATAAATAATTTCTTTACCATCTTTCAGGTTATTTTTGTAGTGTATTTCGCGTTTTACATTTCCATTGATCGACCATCCTATCTGCTTTCCGCTACCATTATCAAATTGCGCCTCGCCTACTTTCACCCCAAAATCGTTCCACCAAATCCACTCTCCATCAAACAAACCTTTCTTAAACCTACCCTCTATTTTAATCTGACCACTATTCGACCACACTTTATATACTCCATTTAAGGTGTCGTTAACATAATTTTCTTCACTGATTTTTTGTCCGTTTGAGTTCCATAAAAAGCACACTCCCGATTTTTTATCGTCAACAAAATGCTCTTCCGTCTCCATTTTCCCATTAAAGTACCAACGTTTCGAGTAGCCATCGATTTTATTGTGGTTATAGGTAACCTCCATTTTCTTGCTTCCATTATCGTACCACCATGTTGATATACCATGAAACTCATCACCACGTTTTTTTATCTCGCTCTTTATTTTACCATTATCATAATACTCTGTTTCTGTATTAGTGCATCCCACAAATATTGTTGTCAGCAAAATTGTTACAAGTAGTATTTTTTTATT
>JAYEOD010000319.1:0-2451 GCA_034722575.1 Bacteroidota bacterium
TAAAAGCCACCACAACCGAAAAACTCGGTTTCGAGGGTCGCGAAGAAGGCATCTCAGCCTACGCAGTTGTGTTGTTACACAAATAATCAATCTCAAACAATCAATCAGTCATTCATTCAACCATTTTTATTGTATAATTACACCATTGTATAATTGTATCAATCAATCAATCAATCAATCAATCAATCAATCAATCTTTACTCGTAAAAGAACACGTCATTTACCTCTTCGAAAAATTCATCTTTAAAATTTACCAGATAAACATTTTCTGTGGCGCGTGTTATTGCGGTGTAAAGCCATCTTAAGTATTCTGTTCCAAGCATATCCTCTTTAAAATATCCTTGATCAATAAAAACATTTTTCCACTGTCCCCCTTGTGTTTTATGACACGTTAAGGCGTAAGAAAATTTTATTTGCAGAGCGTTAAAATATGGATTTTTCTTTAACTCCTCCATGCGCTTCTTTTTTTGTGGGATATCCTTGTAATCTTCCATCACAGTATTATAAAGCTTCTTGTTTTCGTTGTACGATAGCGAAGGTGTTTCTGAGGAGATAGTGTCGATAAGGAGCTTTACCTCTAAATTTTCTTCATCAGGATAATCAATCAATCGTATTGTGGCATTGGCAAATCTATATCCATAAAGCTCTTCAATATTCGATACTTTTAGTATTTCGGCTATATCGCCATTAGCAATAAAACCTGTTTTAGAGTCTTCGGGAAGCCAAAAATAATTATTCTTAACAACCATAATATAATCCCCTGCACTAATCTCTTCGTGTTTATACAGAATCCTATTTCGTATTTCGTTATTGTAGCTGTTTGCCCGTTTGTTAGAGCGTGTTATAATAACAGAGTCTTCCGGAGCATTCATATTAAAAGTGTCATTTAGTATCTCTTCGAAGTCGCTACCGGTAATGCGATGAAAGTGAGGAGCCTCTTTTGTTTTAAACAGAGGCAATTCAAAATCTCCATAAAGAAGTTTCTCTCTGATACTTGTGGCATTAGTTAATATACCGGAGCTTCTTTCTTGACGAACCACTTCTGTTAGTTCGTCATGGATGATATCTAAGCTAAATGAAGCGCGCAGATAGTCAATATCTAAAGCCGGGCTAATATCCAATCCTACCGGAGGTAGCTGTGCTGTATCTCCAATTAAAATTATTTTGCAATTCTCTCCTTGATATACATAATTCACCAAATCGTCTAGTAGGCTGTGTTGCGAGAAGTTTCCTGCTGTATTATTATCAGGAATCATAGAGGCTTCATCGATAAAAAAAATTGTTTTTTTATGCTTGTTAGTCCCAAGTTTCAGCCGCATAGAGCCATCTGCAGTGGAGTTAAAAAAATATATCTTCTTATGAATAGTATTTGCGCTCTGTTTCGAATAGTTTGCTAAAACCTTTGCAGCACGTCCTGTTGGAGCAAGTAATGCCGATTTCATTCCTATTTTTGGTAAAATCTGTATTAATGTACTAACTAAGGTTGTTTTTCCTGTTCCGGCATACCCTTTTAATAGAAATAAATCATCCGAAGAGCCTGAGTAAATAAAGTCTGTAAGTAATTTTATTGTTCTTTCTTGGTCTTCTGTAGGAGTGTGTGGTAGCGATCTGCTGAATAATTTTGCGAATTTTGTGCTCATAGGTATTTATTATTATCAGCTAATATAAACAAAAAAAGCCGGTAAAAACCAGCCTGAAAATTGTGGGCAATACTGAAGTTGAATCAGTGATGACCAAAATTATATACTAAAAACTCAATTTAGTATATGAAATAATTATGTGGGCAATACTGGAGTCGAACCAGTGACCCCCTGCTTGTAAGGCAGGTGCTCTAAACCAACTGAGCTAATCGCCCGAAAAAAATGAACGTAATAAATAATGTGAACAATACTGGATTTAAACCGGTAATGATAAAAATTATATACTAAAAACTTAATATTAATATATAAAATAATTATGTGGGCAATACTGGAGTCGAACCAGTGACCCCCTGCTTGTAAGGCAGGTGCTCTAAACCAACTGAGCTAATCGCCCGAAAAAAAATGAACGTGAAAAATAAATAGTGGGCAATACTGGAGTCGAACCAGTGACCCCCTGCTTGTAAGGCAGGTGCTCTAAACCAACTGAGCTAATCGCCCTATTTATTATTGCGGTTGCAAATATACAGCATTATTTTTTCCATCCAATAGTTTTTTTAAAAAAGTATATAATAAATTCTTATCTCCTTAATTATCATTTGGTTTGCGGTTAGTATTAATTTCGTCGATATTAAATGGAAAGCTTTGTGTCATTATTTGTCATTAATAGTTATTATTATACAACTATAGCACAAATAAGTCATATCTCGTCTCTCTGTACCATAAAATATCAATTAAATATACAATTTGATAAATATCTATGTTTAGTGAAAAAAATACTATTTTTGTTCTACAAAAAAAATATTGCAATTGA
>JAYEOD010000320.1:0-12600 GCA_034722575.1 Bacteroidota bacterium
AGGATCATCATTCTGCCCCATTAGGTGTATCAACTTGTTTAGTTGTTTTTCTGAAAGTTGCATACGTTCAAAAAACCGAACCGCATTTGGGTGTTTCTCATTAATATTTTTATTAGCAATAGTGTATATTTTTTCTTTATCACCAAAAACATTCTTAGGGTCTTTAAGAAACTTCAAATCGTAACGAGCAAAAATCCAGTGAGGTTCCCATCCTGTGATAACAACATCTTTTCTTCGCTTTAACGAGTTTTCGAGATGCTTTACCATAGCCTTTTCTGTATGGTTAATTAAGGTGCAATTCAATTTATATTTATCAATTGCTAAGTTAGCTTTGTAAACAACTCCTGAGTTTGTGTCAATTCCAATAATGCTCTTCTGATAATTAACAAGATCATTAATTGTATTAAACTTGCTGTAAGCAGGAACGACCAATCCGATTTTTGCTTCGGGATAAGTAATGCCTATTTTTTCAATCTTATCGGAATATAAGTTGTAAACATGCTTATGTGTTTCTGGTAACCATGCATCAGCAAATATATCCGCTTTATTATTAGCAATGTCTCTGTATGCTTTCTTAACCTCTGTAAGCTTTAGAGTTACTTCATATCCCATTTTTTCTTCTAAAAGTATAGCTGAAAGATGAGTAAGAGCAATCCCTTCCGACCAATCGGTATATACTATCTTTAATTTTCTCTCTTCTTTATCGTTAAAATAATCAATATTACATGAAGAGAAATAAAATGAAACAGTAATGATGGTTAGTATAAATAGTATTCCTTTTTTTATCATAATAGTTCTGTTTTAGTCAAATAAAGCATTTAAAAATCCCATGGATTGTTTACGATCTTTAACAACAAAGACAGGGATATTTTTTTCTGTACCAGCTAATTTTTCTGATGTGCTGTCAAGAATAACATCTGTTAATTCCGATTTTACTTTTGATCCAATAATAATTATATCTGCGCCGGTAGTTAAAGCTCTGTTGTACAAAATATGTGCTTCCTCATCTTCAATATCTAGCGAACAGCTGAACGGTAGTTTTTCGGGGTTTAGCTTTAGTTTTTTAACAAATTTTTGAAATTCTTTTGTGCTGTGCAATTTAACTTGGTCTTGTAGTTTTTTTTCATCTTTTAAAGAGGATTGAGGAAAATATTTTAGCGGGAGTTTGTACACATGGTGACAAGATATTTTAGCTCCAGTGCGCTCTTGTATTTTGTGTGCCATTTTTAGCGCAATCTCCGATATTTTTGTAAAGTCAATCCTAACCATTACATGGTCTATATTGTTCCTAGTTGTTTCGCTGATAAGCAAAACCGATGAAGGAGTAATGTTAAGAACTTTTCTTACAACACTTCCCTTCCCTTTGTAACCAATTTTTTTACCCATTAACGTAAGGGTGATATTATTTTTTTTACTGTATTGGACAATGGTTTCGGTAGTAACACCCTCTTCAACAATAACTTTTGTTTCAACGCTTTTTTGCTTAGTGTAGAGTTTGTCAATTTTTATTTCTAATTCGTCTTTAACAATCTTAGTAATAGGAACGTCTAAATCAGGGAAATTTAATAAAATATCTTTATGAATTTCGTACGATTGCATTACGTGCATAAAAGTAATGCTGTTAGGATTGAATTTCTCGACAAGAAAGTTACTATAACGAATTAGGAAATCATCCATATTGCTTAAGTCGAGACATACAAGTATGTTATTTAGTTGATACATTGCTTTCAATATTAATTATTATTCTCTTTTTTTTGAGTTAATGTTTTTATGCTTTTTAATCATCTCTGTAATTGTGTTGTGATATGCCTGGCGTTCTTTTACCAGGTTTTGCTCCTCCATACTTTCATATTCTTGTTCTAATCCTTTTAGTAGGCTAAATGTAAGCATAATAAGTATTAAAGTAAAGGGTAATCCGGTAGTAATTGCTGCTGTTTGTAAAGCACCTAAACCGCCACCGACAAGCAATACTGCTGCAACAGCACCTTCTGTAAGCGCCCAGAATATTCTTTGAGCTACAGGGGCGTCTAATTTACCACCTGTGGTAAGAGAGTCAACAACTAATGATCCGGAGTCGGAGGATGTTACAAAGAAGCTGGTAACTAATATCACTCCAACAAGAGAAGTAAGCGATGCTAAAGGAAATTGTTCCAGTAAAACATATAATGAAGTTGCTACATTATTAGTAACAGCTCCGGCAATATTTGCCATAGAATTTAGTTCTAGGAATATTGCGCTTCCACCGAATGTAGATAGCCAAAAGAAGGTTAATAGAGAAGGAACTATAAGAACACCTAAAACAAACTGTTTAAGTGTTCTTCCTCTGGAGATTCGAGCTATAAATATACCTACAAATGGAGACCAGCTAATCCACCATGCCCAGTAAAAAACCGTCCAGCTATTTTGCCAGTCTGATTGTTGATATGATTCTGTCCAAGTGGATAGCTCAAAGAAATTTTGAACATAAGTACCAAGATTTTGAATAAAAGAGTTGAAAATAAATAGTGATGGCCCTACAATTAGCATGAATAACAAAAATATAGCCGCAAGTATAATATTTAATTCACTTAAACGCCTCACACCATTGCTAAGTCCGGAAACAACCGAACCTGTTGCCGCTAGGGTAATCAGGCTAATGAGAATTACCTGAGAAGTTATATTGTCGGGAATTCCGAAGAGGTGTGATAATCCGGCACCAACCTGCTGAGCTCCCATTCCGAGAGAAGTGGCTAAACCAAAAAGAGTTGCTACTACGGCAAGTACGTTAATTGCTTTTCCCCATGGACCATAAATTTTATCTCCTAAAAGAGGGTAAAATACTGAGCTAATTGTTAGTGGAAGTTTTCTGTTAAAAGTGAAGAAAGCGAGAGCCATACCGACAAGGGCGTAAATACCCCATGCATGAAGTCCCCAGTGTAAAAAAGTAATTTCCATAGATTGGCGTGCTGCTTCAATTGTTCCGCCTTCTGCTTGCGGGGGATGAATAAAATGGTTGATTGGTTCTCCAACACTCCAGAATAAAATACCGATTCCCATTCCGGCACTAAATAGCATCGAAAACCATGATAACAATGAAAATTCTGGTTTAGCCTTTTTTCCACCAAGTCTTATTTTACCATATTTGCTAAAAGCTACATATAAAATAAAGAAGAGGAAGAAATTAACAGCTAAAACAAAAAACCAACCTCCGTAATTGGAAATGCTGGTTTGAATTGCAGCAAATACTTTGTTCATTGGTTTCCCAATGGCCAAGGTAATACTAATAAAAGTAATTATAATAACTGCGGCAGGCCAAAACACTTGATTGTCAACATCAAAGTATTTTTTCGTGCTTTTAATGTGATCTTCGTTTTTTTGAGGTTGTTTTGCGTCTTTCTTCATAAACAATATGATAATTATGATTGAGGTTAAGCATAAATCTATGCTTAATTTTTAAAAATTTTGCTAAAGTACTGAACTTCAACGAAATTTCAAAAAAAAATAAAAAAACATCAAAGCAAATATTGTACTTTATTGCCTTGATGTTTTTTTTGTGAAATTGAAAAGTTGCTTAAGCCTTTTCAAGCTTGTATTCTTTATTGATAATAAAGTGTGCTCGCTCTTTTAAAGTGGTAACAACTTCGTGTTCTCTTTGCAGAACCATCATTCTTAATTCATCAACATTCTCTTTTCCGCGACGCAGCTGAGCTTTTTTAGTCTCGTTATAAGTTAGATCGATAAAAATATTCATGTCTGTACCTTCGGTTTTTATTGCATATAAACCATCGATAATTAACATATCAACCTCTTTAAAATCGGTTATAAGAGTGTCAACCTGATCTGTAACAATATCTACACACGGCATGGTGGCTTTTTCGCCATTTTTAAACGCTTCAATGTTATTGTAGATAGTGTCCCAATCATACTCGGTATAACCAATGCTTTCAGATCCGTGTTTTTTGCGCCACGCGTTTCGTTCTATAGGAAGCGTTTTATAATAGTTATCGATATGTAAAGGTTTTGCTCTAATGCCTTCGTCTTTAAAAAGCTTTGCTAAACTATGTGCTAATTCAGATTTTCCTGAACCTGATTCTCCTGAAATAGCAATGATAAATTTGTTTGCCTTTTTTGCTAAAATCTCTTTTTTTATCGCAGATGCAGCTTCTTTGTGCTTCTCTTCTATAAGTAATACGTCTCCTAACATAATTTTCTTTTAAATGTGATAAATGTTTTGTGAAGTGTCTAAATCAATAAAATAATCGGCCATATGTTTTAACGATGTCACTACTTCATGTTCTTGTTTTAACTCTTTATAACGCCACTCGTCGAGATTTTCGTTCATGCTGTTTTGTTGCTCTTTTAAAGAGTCTTCGTATGATCTTTCAATAAAAATATTTAGATCTGCTTTTGTGCAGGCAACAGCATAAAGACCATTGATAATAAGTACATCAATTCCGTTAAAATCGGTTGTGAGCTGATCTATTTCGTTAGCAATAACATCAGCATATGGTATTGTTACTTTTTTATTTTTTTTAAATGCTAAAACCATCTCTTTTATACTGTCCCAATCATATTCGTCAGGGCCTATTTTATCTAGACCCTCTTTTTTTCGCCAAGCGTGACGCTCTTTAGGTATGATTTTGTAAAAACTATCAAGGTTTAAAACTTTTGTTTTAAAGCCGTCCATTGATAATTTTTTCCCTAACAGATGAGCAATTTCGGTTTTCCCCGATTCTACTTCTCCTGTTACTGTTATTATTGTTTTAGGCTTAACCTGCTCTTCTAAACGAGCGCTATATACTTGCTGTGTAGCTAATATTTGGTTTTTATTGATGAATAATAAATCTCCATGCATAATATTATTTTTTTAATCTGTTAATTTCTATTGTGTTATTATTAAGGGAGTATTTTTCTCCCTCTGCAAAGATAGTAACAGAATTGTTATCAGAATTATTACAAGTGATATTTATTACATTATTATCTATTTTAAATAGATATCGAGTCCCTTTAAATGTTATACCAAAGGAAATTTCTTTCCATTGCTTTGGGAGTTTGGGGTTAAGATGAATATTATCGTTTTTGATATTAAGACCGGCATATGTTGTTAGGGCAATCATTATTGTGCCCGACATCACACCAAAGTGAATTCCTTCGCCTGTAGTACCACCTTGAATATCATTAAAATCACTACCTAAAGCATCTTGGTATAATTCCCAACTAAGTTTCGTGTCACCTGCCATGCTTGCAAGTTGCGAGTGCACAATTCTACTTAATGTTGAACCATGAGAGGTGCGTTTTAAGTAGTATTCAAGATTTTTTGTCAGATAGTCGTCACAGAGATTGTATCCGAGATTATTTAATGTTGTGGTAACTTCTGAAACATCCAGGTTGTAGAAAGTCATTAATGTATCGGCTTGTTTTGCAACTTTATAGTCATCGGCAGATTTTCCTTCTGATTTCAGGATGCGATCCATGCGATAAATATTATCGTATTTTTTATTATAAGCATCCCAATCAAGCTCTTTCAAATCGAAATAACCATCGTATTGAGCTAGGATATCATCTTTTATAACAATATTCATATTGTTGCTTATTTTTTTCCAGTTATTAAGTTCTTCTTCGTTAAGATTGATTTTTGAAAGAACTCTATCTCTGTTTTCGCCTATTAAGTCGAGTATATCGAAAGCTTTTTGGAATGACCATACCGACATAATATTGGTGTAAGTATTATCTTGTATTCCACCCTCCTTTTTTTCAGGATATTTTTCGTGAAATTCGTCAGGCCCCATAACTTTTGCAATATGGTATTTTCCGGTTTTTTTATCTAATTCTGATTTGCTTGCCCAGAAGCGACATATTTCTAAAAAAATTTCAGCTCCATAACTGCTTAAAAAGTCAATGTCGTTAGTGGTGTGATAATACTCCCATACGTTATATCCAATAGCTAATGAGACGTGACGCTGTAAAGAGCTGTAATCATCGCCCCATGTTCCTGTTAAAGGGTTTAGGTGCACAACTTGAGTCTCTTCGCGGCCATCGCTTCCGCTTTGCCATGGGAACATAGCTCCTTTAAACCCATACTCTTTAGCATATTTTCTTGCTTCATTTAATCTGTTGTAGCGATACATTAAAAAAGAGCGCGAAGCTTCGGGGTAATGAAGGTTATAATAAGGCAATATAAATAGTTCGTCCCAGAAAATATGTCCGCGATATGCTTCGCCATGTAATCCGCGAGCTGTAACACTGGCATCGATATGTTGGTTGTGTTTCGAAGCACTTACTAACATATGATAGTTATGCAGGCGAAGCAACTGTTGGCTATTACGATCGCCTTCGATTTTAATATCTGTCTCTTCCCAGATTTTACTCCATTCTATTGCACTAGCTTTTTTTATCTCTTCGAAAGAGCCTGCTTTTTCTATCTCCAACTTTGCAGCAGAAACAGGGTTGCTAATATTTTTATCACGCGAAGTAAAAATAGAGACTGTTTTTTCTATTGTATAAGTATTGTCTGCTTTTGCATCTATAAAGAGATGAGAAAATACCGAGCCATCTTTTATTTCGTGAGATATTTCCGGAGTTATTTCTGTGTTGTTATTAAAAACAGATAAACGAGAATTTTCGGTAATAAGAGTTCCGGATTCTGTTGTGCTAACTGTTAATTCAGAAAAAGCGCCTTCGGCATTTTGCGATACAGGTTTTAGATGCTGTTGATTTAACTGACGATATCGAGCCACGCCATCGTTAATAATAGCGCCGTCGAGTCCTGATTTTACAGCGACTTTAGCGCTGTAATTTAATGGTGTAATACTATATTTTAAAGATGCGAGATGAGGATTTGCCATGCTGGCAATTCTTTTGGAAACAATTTTTGTTTTTTGTCCTTTGTTGTCTTGTATAGTAATTTCTCTTTTTAAAACGCCTGTTTTAAGATCAAGATTTCTTTTAAAAGAGAGTATTTTAGTATTATTGATATCCAGCCAATGGCCATCCTCGATTTTAAAATTAATAGGAAGCCAGTTTGGAACGTTTACAAAGTCTTCGTTATAAATATCTTTTTCGCCAATTTTAGTTGCTAAGCGATTATATGTTCCTGCAATATAAGTTCCGGGATAATTATTCTCTCCGGCGCAAATTTCTTCAAAGGCACCTCTTGTGCCAAAATATCCGTTTCCGACTGTTAAAAGAGCCTCTCGGGTTTTTTCTTTAATAGGATCGTAATCGTTATATTCGATATTCCATTGTGCTTTTTCTAACCCAGTGGCAAACCAATCATTAATCTCTTCTATAGAAATTTCATCCATATCAGTAACAACAATATCAGCGCCATTTATTTTTAATTCCTTTACATTTTCCTCTCTGGCAATGCCAAGGGTAAGACCAAAACCTCCTTTTCGTCCTGCCTGAACGCCTGAAACAGCGTCTTCTACAACAATAGTTTTTTCGTATGCTACGCCAATATTATCGGCAGCAGTAGTAAAAATATCCGGTTCGGGTTTTCCGTTAAGCCCAATTTCGGCAGAAACAACTCCATCAACACGAGTTTCGAAAAGATCGATTAAACCGGCTGCTGTTAATACGTTTTTACAATTTTTACTCGATGAGGCCACTCCAATGCGAACATTATGAGCAATTAGATCGTGAATAAAAGCCACTGTAGAAGGAAATGTTTTTACACCTTCGGTGCGTAAAATATCGTTAAAAGCTATGTCTTTCCTATTTCCTAATCCACACACTGTTTCCATTGCCGGTTTGTCGGAAGGATCACCGAAAGGGAGATCTATTCCTCTTGATTCGAGAAAAGATTTTACTCCATTATAACGAGGTTTGCCGTCAACAAAAGGCAGGTAGTCGTTTTGGTGAGTAAATTCTTTAAAGGGCAGATTATGTGATACTTCGTAATCTTTTAAGAAATCGTTAAACATTTTTTTCCATGCAGAGCTATGCACAGAAGCCGTTTGTGTAATTACTCCGTCCAAGTCGAATATTACTGCATCGAAATTATATGTACTCATATTGTTGGTTTTATTTTGTTTCTTGTTTTATAAATCATCCCCAATCCGCATCCTGCATTCTGAAACATCCTGAATAACCCTCTATTTATTAAACATCACTGTTGTTTTAAAGCCTTTATTTGGCGTGCTAATAAATTCTAATTTTGCCTGCATAGCTTCAAAATATTTAATTATTATCGAGTCTTTTGCTGTTGGCCATGTAATAGAATCGCGTATTTGTGGTTTTTGATATATGCCGAATAGTTTTTTTACGTCTTCATTTTTTTTACCCTCTCCGGTATCTTCAATAGTGATAATGGCTTTGTCGTTATTTTCATCCATATCAATAATTAAATTACTATTATTAGAAGAGTATTTAATGAAATTGTGAAATAAATTTTCGAAAGCTATTTTTGAGTGTTTTTTATTTATTAACGCAAATATATTTCTTTGGTTAAAGTTTATATTAAGCTCTTTTGCATTAATGGCGTATTCGAAATTGTGTAGCGCTTCTTTAATGATAAGAGAGAGGTTTACCTTCTCTATTTTCATTCCAATATTTTTTGTCTCTAGTTGTTGGATATCCAAAATTTGGTCAATAATATCATTCATGTTTTTCATCGAAGAGAATAAAACATCAACAGTCTCCTGCTGTTCTTTATTGAGATTATCTTTGTCAGATTTAAGTATATCCGTAACGCAAATACTGCTGGCCAGAGGATTTTTTAAGTCGTGGGCGATAATATTAATCAAATGACTTTTCTCTTCGTTTAAGGCATAAAGTTTTTTATTGTTTTTCTCAGACTCTCTGTTTTTGAGTTGAATTTTTTTGTTCTGAGCTTCTATTTCATCATTTTGTTTTCTGATTTTCAGATAACTGGATGATAATTTCGACTCTAATTCATTCATATGTCGTATTCTACCGGTCAGGACTTTTATAATACCCTGCATTATTTCAGTGTTTTGAGCCAGAAGAAGATAAAAGACATCTTGATCTAATTTCAGTAAAACACTATTCTCTTCGGCTGTTATTGATGCGGAGCGTTTTTCCAGATCAAATAAGGAGTATTCTCCAAAAACTTCTCTCTTATTTAATCTGGTAATAACGTGTCCCTTGTCATGAACCCTTACCGAACCTTCGGAAATAATATACATAGCATTACCGATATCACCTTTTTTAAAGATGATTTCTTCTTTGGCAATAGCAATTTCTTCAAGAGAGTCGGATATCTTTTGCAGGATATCGTCTGAAACATCGTTAAAAATAGCCGTTGCTTTAAGTATATTTATTGTTTCGAGGTTTGAATTTGAGCCCATGGATGTATTATTTATTTGTCGTTTTCAATTTTAATCCAAAGGTATGTAAATCCATCCATTATAAGATTGCCTTTTTCATCAGTTTTAATCTTTTGTCCCAGCATATCCTCTGTAGTAGCAGAAACGTAGTTAATATTGAAGCTGGTATGAATTTTAGAGTCAGAAAGATTATGAAGCACAATGATATTATCCTTTTTATATTTTCTAACAAATGCCAATAAGCAGTCAATACTATTTTCTTCTCTGTCGAGGATGTCTAACCAATTGATATCTCCGCGGCTAAATACTTTTGTGCTTTTGCGAACTTTTAACTGTGTTTTAATAGTATTGTTAACTATATGGTGGAACGACTCAGGATTGGCAATCTCTTTTTCCCATTTATCCCAGTCTATCTCTCCGCGAACAAAATATCTTGAATCGGTGTAACCGGTCTCTTTTATTTTTTCTTCGTAATATTTTTCGTCATTTGGTTTTCCGAATTCGTCACCATAATATACTAATGGTGTGCCCGGAAGTGTTAGCATTATAGAATATGCCATACCATATTTATCAGAATTGAATTCCATAAGTTCTGAAAGACGGGCAGCAACACCCTCTCCAACTCTAAAATCCCATCGAGGATCGCGACAATAATGGTCATGAATAATTTTTCTGTCTTCTTCGGAAACCATTTCCAAGGTCAGCTCATCGTGCACTCTTAAAAAAGTAAACCATTGGTTATGGTCTTTAATAGCAGGGGTAACTTCCGATGAAAGTACTTTCATTATAGGTTCCGCTTTTTGTATTGCCATTGCTTTAAAAATTTGTGGCATTAAAGGGAAATGATATCCTGCGTGACATTCGTCATTATCACCAAAATATTTAACAACCTCTTTAGGTGGTTGGCAAGCCTCTGCTAATAATAAAGTATTCGGACGTAAATAGTCTAAAATAACTCTGTAAAATTTTACTATCTGGTGTGTTTGCGGTAAATTTTCGCAATTTGTACCATCTTCTTTCCATAAATACGGAATGGCATCTGTTCTAAATCCATCAACACCTTGTCCTAACCAATACATTAATGTTCTCGACATATTGAATAAAACATCAGGGTTACGGTAATTTAAGTCGGGCTGAAACTCAAAAAAGCGATGGAAGAAGTAGTTATCGCCATCTTTTTCCCAGTTGCTATCAACCATTCCCTTAAATAGAAGGCGTGTTTCTTTATATTTTTCTTTGTCTTTATTCCAAATATAATAATCGCGATAAGGATTATCTTCTGATTTGCGTGACTCTTGGAACCATTGGTGCTCTTCGGAAGAGTGATTCATGGCAATGTCAAAAATCACTTGTAATCCGTGTTGATGAGCCTTTTTTAAGAAGCTGCTAAAGCGCTTTTCCTGATCTTTTTCGGTGGCGTCATCGCCAAGTCCTAATAACTCTTTGCGTACACGATCGTATCTGCTGATATCAAAACCAACATCTTTCATAGGAGACTCTAAAATAGGAAGTAACCAAAGTGTATTAACGCCCAAATCTGCAATGTATTCTAGTTTATTTTCTAACCCGCTAAAGTCCTTGTTAAACAGGTCAACGTATAGGGAATAAACAATAGCATCTTTATACCACAGCTCAGGTTTTGGCGATAGTTTATTTTTTTCTTTGAATTGTTCTATTTCTTCAATAAATTCATCCAGTTTATCAACAGGTTTATCAATGTATATTGAACTCCAGATGTTGTATAATTTGTTTTGAAGTGTAACTTTTTTCATTGTATTGAGTTATATTCTATATGGCTTTATTATCAGGTTCAAAAATATGAAATAAATATACTTAAAAAAACAGTATAAATAGTGTTTAAAATAGGTAAATGGTTATAAAACAACGATATATTACTGCTTTTGAAGTGGGCATACGGTGTTGCAAACGTTTGCGTTTCAACTGTATGAGAACTATTTTTTTTATTCTGCTGATACTTACAGTACAATTATCTTTTTCTCAGGGCGCAAAAGTTTATCGTTTGCCGGATATACATTCAAAATTGATCATCCCTTTTGAAAATCATAATAATTTGATCATCATCCCTGTAAAGCTTAATCGGATATTTAAAACAAAATTTATACTTGATTCCGGAGCTAGAAATACTGTTTTGATAGAGAGCTATTGCAGATTTGCTGCAAGTAGAACTGTCGGAAAAAATTATTGTGCATGGTGCCGGGATGATGGAAGAGGTGGTTGCTTATCGAGCTAATGGTGTTACTATTGCGCCCGAGGGTATTATTTGTGATACAACAACAATTTTTGTTCTGGAAAGAGATTATCTCGACTTGCCAAAATATTTGGGGATTGAAGTGTAAGGGATATTGGGGCATGGTATTTTTAGAGATTTTGTAGTTGAAGTAGATTATAGAAATAGTAATATTATTCTTCATAATCCAGAGAAATATACTCCCCCGTCAAGATACACCGCTTTCGATTTAGATTTCTCAAATAACAAGCCATATATTAATGTGGAGCTGGGTTTAGGGAATGGTAATACTAAAATTGGTAAGATGCTTATAGATCTTGGTGTTAGCCATGCTTTGCTTCTTGAGCTTAATGAGAGAACCGGTTTTGATATTCCTGAGAAGTGTATTGAAACATCTTTAGGTAGAGGTCTTTCAGGTGATATTGATGGTTATGTTGCCAGAGTAGAGTCTGTTAAAATAAAAGATTTTGTTTTTCACGATGTTGTGACGTCATACACTGCCGGATATTCTAAGATTAGAAAAAGGGGAAGAGTAGGGATTTTGGGAGGAGGGTTGCTTAGTAGGTTTAATGTTATTTTTGATTATTCGAGATCGAAATTGTATTTAAAACCAAATAAAAATTTTAACGATCCGTTCGAGTATAATATGAGCGGCTTGGAATTAATTGCCTTTGGTTCCGGTTATGACAGAATTAAAGTGTCCGGTGTTATTGAAGGCTCTCCTGCCGATATTGCAGGGATTGAGGAGGGCGATGAGATAGTGAGGGTTAATTGGGGTAATATGAGACATTATAATCTGAATAGAACTTCTGCTTTGATGAGAACCCGAGAAGGAAAGAAAATCAGATTGAAAATACTTCGTGGAAACGAAAAAATAAAAATTGTTTTTAGACTTAAAAGAATGATTTAGTTGGTGGATTTGTTTGAGGAATTTTGTTGCGCAATCGATGGCATAATAAAAATATTATAGGGTTGGAAATAGGTGATTTTTGTTTCGGATAATTAAAATACACTGACGTGGTGGTGTTTATACGGCGTTGGTGTGATTTTATAAAATGTGTGGTATAGCTTTAAGAGCATTAG
>JAYEOD010000321.1:0-12553 GCA_034722575.1 Bacteroidota bacterium
TAAAAGCTGTAGAAGTAAAACTTAATAACAGACCTAGGAAGAGGTATAACTATGAAACCCCTATATTTGTCATGGAAAAATTATTGTTTAACCCAGACGTTGCATTTGTAACTTGAATTCAGCAAATCAAAAATTATACTATTATTTTTTATAGCATTTATGTGTAATTCGCTTAATGCACAGGAAGTGACTTCTTATATGCTAATTCCTGCAGAATATAATTTCCAGGGAACTAAAATTTTTATCCATAAAATGGAGAATAAAGGGGAGGAGATTTCGCATGATATTGCAGCAAGATTTACGAAAAAAATGCATGCTATTTTAAGAGAGGATAGAATTAGTGCAACAGCAAGTATTTTTAATCCGTGGTTAAAAAAATTCCCTTTCTATATTGTTGAGAAAGAAGAAGATGCCGATGTAGTTATTAAAAGTGATTATAGTTTTATTACTAATCAAGACATTGTAACTGAAAAAATTAAAGAGAGATGGGGAGCCTCTTTTAAAAATAGATTGATGTATTCGGAAAATGTTATTACCAATCAGGTGATTTTTAATGTTAATTATTTTGTTTTTAAAGATGGCGTTGAAATTGATGCTATGCATAGTTGCGATACTCTTACATCGAATAGTTTAGGGAGAAAACCAATTAAATCGATAGAGGTTTTATCAGACAAGATATGTAAATATTATTCGGTAGGCAATTTTGAACCTTATTATGAAAAAGTGAATTACATTTTTAAAAAAGTGAAATTTAAAGGCGATAAAGCACTTAAAGCGCAACTGAAAACATGTAAGGATCTTTTAAAAGCGGGTAAAATTAGTGAAGCAGGATTAATTTATAAAAAGGTATTTGAAGCCGGCGGTGTTAAAGAAGCGGCTTTTAATACTAGCTTGTGTTACGAACTTATTGGTAATTATGAAAAAGCTTTGGTGTATTTGAAAAAAGCACCGGATATTTTTGCTAAGAAAAGAATGGAAAAACAGATGAACACCTATAATTACATGAAATCGTTAGGGTATGAAATGCCACAATTAGATTTTTAATAATTTAGTTTTGTTGTAAAAAAAACCGCTTTATTTGCGGTTTTTTTTATTCTATTTCAGATATAAAAAATGATGAAACCCCATTAGGAATAGTGGCAAACCAAACAATTCCGTTTTTATCTACAGCTACATCGTTGATCCAATTTCCTGATAATCCATCCGCTGTATTATAACCTTTCCATGTTGTGCCATCGTAACATGTTGCTCCGCGTTGTGTTGCAAACCAAACGTTATTATTTTCAAACGCTACTCCATAAATCTGATTATAAGCTAATCCGTCACCATATGAATAATAGTTCCAATTTTGATGGTCGTAATACATTGCACCTGCTAAGGTAGAAAACCAAATGTTGTTACCACTATCTATATCTATAGAGTTAATATAATTCCATAAGTTACCCTGATTTGTGATGTATGACGACCAATTAGCTCCGTCAAAGGACGAAATCCCAAATTCTGTACCAAACCATACTATATTATTATTGTCGATGTTTATAGAGCGCACGTGATTATGAACAAGAGTGGTGTCGCTCTGTTTTAGGTAGGTAGTCCATATAGAACCATCAAATTTTGAAACCCCATTGTTTGTAGCAAACCAAATATTGTTATTTGCATCAACTGCAATATCGTAAACGTAATTTGATGCTAATCCATCGTCGGTTGTGTAATTAACCCAATTAGAACCGTCGAAACGAGAGACTCCAAAAGGAGTGCCAAACCACTTTACGTTGTTGTTATCTTCTGTTATAGCAAGTACTTTTTGATATATCAAGCCGTTGCTTGTAGTGTAAGTGTGCCAGGTAACATCATCAAAACTAGAAACCCCAAATTCTGTCCCAAACCATTTTACATCATTATTATCAATAAAAATAGTATAAACCTCATTTGCGGCTAAACCATCTTGCGATTCGTATGTAGTCCATATCTCTTTGGGACTTGGTTTTACAGTAGTGTTTTTATCACACGAAGTGAATAAAATAAATAATAGTAATGATAATAGTGTGTTACGCATTTGTAAATATTTTAATGACTACAATGCTATTATTGGGTTTTAAATATACAAAAAAATATTTAATCAATATTTTGTTTTATTCTGGAACGTAAAATATCAATGGCGATTTGATTTTTCCCTCCTTGTGGAATAATGATATCAGCAAAGCGTTTCGATGGCTCGATAAATTGATTGTGCATAGGTTGAACATAGTCCTGGTAGTGGCTTATTACTTGTTTATATGTTCTTCCACGTTCTTCGTTATCGCGTATTAAAATGCGCATTAAGCGATTGTCCGATTCGGCATCAACAAATACTTTTATCCCCATTCTTTCTCTTAGAACTTCATTAGTTAATACTAATATCCCTTCTATAATAACAACTTTGGTAGGAGGTAATGGGGTAGTTTTTTCTTCTCTGGCACATGTTAAATAAGAGTATGTTGGAAGGTTAATAGGTATGCCGGCGGCTAAATTATCTATATGTTTTACTAATAGTTCAAATTCTATAGAAGAGGGATGGTCGAAATTAATTTTCTTTCTCTCTTCCATTGATAAATGACTATTGTCTTTGTAATATGCGTCTTGTGGTATTACCGTAACTGAATTTTTTGGCAATCCTTCGAGTATTTTTTTCGCTACGGTCGATTTTCCCGATCCGCTACCTCCTGCAATTCCTATTATCAACATCTGTCTGGTATTTTGGTACAAAAATAATAAAAAAGGCAGAATACTAGTGAATATAATTTCATAGCATCCTGCCTTTTTGTTGGTAGTCGTTTGTTTAATGTTTAAAAGAGTCTCTCTGTTTGTTACTTTATTTTGTGTTTACATTAAAGCGTTGACTTGTGAATTAATCTTTTTTATAATAAAAAACTTAGCAAAGTACCCGCTGCAACAGCAGAGCCAATAACACCCGAAACGTTTGGTGCCATGGCGTGCATTAACAAGTGGTTTGAAGGATCGTATTTAAGACCCTCTACTTGTACAACACGTGCGCTATCCGGAACGGCTGATACGCCGGCAGCTCCAACAAGTGGATTTATTTTGTTTCCCTCTTTTAAGAATAGGTTCATAAGTTTAGCAAAAAGAATACCTCCGGCAGTAGCAATCATAAATGATAGTGCGCCAAGACCGAAAATCAGTAAAGAAGTATCTTTTAAGAATACCGTTGCTTGTGTTGAAGCTCCAACAGTTAATCCTAATAGAATTGTTACAATATCAATTAATGGATTACGTGCTGTATCGGCTAATCGTTTAGTAGCGCCACTCTCTTTTAATATGTTTCCAAAAAATAACATACCTAATAAAGGAAGGGAACTTGGAGAAATAAATCCTGTAATTAATAAACCTATGATAGGGAAAAGAATTTTTTCTAGTTTAGAAACCGCACGAGGAGGTTTCATTCTAATTACTCTCTCTTTATCATTTGTTAACAGCTTCATAATAGGAGGCTGAATAACAGGCACTAATGCCATATATGAATATGCGGCAATGGCAATTGGTCCAATAAGATTCATAACCGTTGTGCCATCAGCTAATATGTTAATACCATTAGCTAATTTTGATGATAAAAAGATTGCTGTTGGGCCGTCGGCACCTCCAATAATTCCAATTGCACCTGCCTCAGGCGCAGCAAATCCTAATACTAAAGCACCCATAAATGTTAGGAAAATACCTATTTGAGCTGCAGCTCCCAATAACATTAGTCTCGGATTAGATATTAGAGACGAAAAATCCGTCATGGCTCCAATTCCTAAGAAAATTAATGGAGGATAAACACCTGTCGTTACGCCAAAATACAGGTAGTTCATCACACTACCCGATTCATATATCCCTAATTTTAAGCCGGCGTCTTCTAAAAAAGGGATATTCCCTATAAGGATGCCTACTCCGATAGGAATTAATAGGAGTGGTTCGTATTCGTATTTAATTGCTAGGAAGATAAAAAATAATCCTACTAGTAGCATAGTTAAGTGCCCGCTAGTAGCGTTTTTAAAACCTGAGTATTCCCAAAATTTATTTATGCCTTTTGCGGCAGCGCTATTTTCTATTTGTGTAGAAACATCATTATGTTCTATACTTTGTTCAGTTTTTGCCTGTGCCTTGTTGTCTTTACCTTCTTCGGGTAAATTAAACGCAGTAGAGATAAATCCTAAAAGTGCAATGATGCTAATTACAGTTAATAATTTTTTCATTTGCTTATTCATTTGCTTAAATCGTTTATATGTCGCTCTTGCAAAAAAAAAAATGATTGCAAGGGTTTCATAACTCATTTATGCGATTTCTATTAAGTCCTGTCCTTCTATAACGCCATCTCCGGGTGCTACATTAATAGCTTTTACCGTGCCATCGTTTTCAGCTAAAACTTCATTCTCCATTTTCATAGCTTCGTACGTAAGTAGCTTTTGCCCTTTTGTAACACTATCGCCCTCTTTAACAAATATCTGAATGATATTACCAGGTAGTGGAGCTTTAATGCTTGAAGCAGAAGTGCTGATGTTTTTCTTGATTTTACTCTCTTTTCGAGATGTTGGCGCCATAGGACGAACCAATGTTGGTGTTTTTGATTGTTTCGCTGCTTCGCGATGAATCTCTACCTCATAGGTTGTACCATTAACTTCAATCTGTGCGATATCGTTTTCAATGTCTTTTAACTCGACATCGTATTTGTTACCGTTTATTGTAAATTCGAATTTCTTCATTATTTCGACTTTTCAAAATATGTGTTCAAACCATAAATTTTAGAACTCCAAGGAGAGTATCGTTTTGATACTTTTTTAATTGTTACTCGACCACTTTCTGTGTCGTGTAATTCATTGAAATATTCGCATAACGCCAAACCAATGGCAGCATTTATCTCTCCGGTGATATCTTGGCAAACTTCACACTCTTTTTTGCCTTTTTTCTTTAATTGTATCTTTGTGTTGATATTTAGTATTTTAGGCAGGTTTTTGTATGTAAAAAACAACAAAATTAGTGACGAAAAAACTACTGTATATCCTACAAGCATTACGGTTAAAGCAAAAGAGTCAATTGCCGAAAGATCGAATGTTATATCTAATAACATAGTATTTATTTTTATTTTTTAACAGATGTGTTGCTAAAATTATTATAATGGGATGTTTGAGTGCTTCTTAGCAGGAAGTGTCTCCTTCTTAGTCGCTAACGCTCTTAATCCACGAATAATTCTAAATCGTGTATTACGAGGCTCAATAACATCATCAATATAACCGTATTTTGCAGCTACATATGGATTTGCAAGTTTTGTATTGTATTCAGCTTCTTTTTCTGCAATGTATTTTGTAGCCTCTTCGGGTTTCATGTCTTTAATAGCTCTTCCTTCAAGAACTTCCATTGCTCCTTTTGCTCCCATAACAGCAATTTCGCCGGTTGGCCATGAGTAATTAAGGTCTCCACGAAGTTGTTTTGAGCTCATTACACAGTGTGCTCCACCATACGATTTACGTAAAGTAATGGTGATTTTTGGCACTGTAGCTTCGCCATATGCAAACATTAGTTTTGCACCGTGAGTTATAATACCGCCATATTCTTGTGTGCTGCCGGGTAAGAAACCGGGAACATCTACAAGAGTAACAATTGGTACATTAAAGGCATCGCAGAAACGAACAAAACGAGCTGCTTTTACCGATGCTTTAATATCTAATACGCCAGCTAAGAAATTTGGCTGATTGGCTACTATTCCAACAGGTTGCCCGTGGAATTTAGCAAATCCTACTATAATATTTTTAGCATAATGTCTGTGAAATTCTAAAAACTCCTGATCGTCAATAATAGAATAAATGATGTCTTTTACATCATAAGGTTGATTGGCGTTTTCCGGAATGATTTCGTTTAAAGAATCTTCTGTTCTGTCAATAGGATCATTACTTTCTGTGATGATAGGATCCTCTAAGTTGTTGCTTGGAAGATATTCAAGAGTTTTTCGGATTATCATTAATCCCTCTTCCTCGTTATCTACTCTGAAATGTGCTACACCTGATTTTGTTGCGTGTACTGTTGCTCCACCAAGATCTTCTGTAGTAATTGTCTCTCCCGTTACAGTTTTTACAACTTTTGGGCCGGTTACAAACATATACGAAGAATTATCAGACATAATAATTACATCTGTTAAGGCTGGAGAGTAAACTGCTCCACCTGCACATGGACCGAAAATAGCTGAGATTTGTGGTATTACTCCTGAAGCAAGAATATTTCTCTCAAATATTTCAGAATATCCTGCTAAAGAGTTTACGCCTTCTTGAATTCGCGCCCCACCTGAATCATTGATACCAATTACCGGTGCTCCTACCTTCATTGCCTGATCCATTACTTTACAAATTTTCTGTGCAAAAGTTTCTGATAAAGAACCTCCCATTACAGTAAAATCTTGCGAAAAGATATAAACAACGCGACCGTCAATAGTACCATGTCCTGTTATTACTCCATCACCTAAAAAGTGCTGTTTGTCTAAACCAAAGTTTGTACTTCTGTGAGTAACAAACATGTCAAACTCTTCAAAACTACCTTCGTCAAGTAGCATTTCGATTCGCTCGCGTGCTGTGTACTTTCCTTTTTTGTGTTGCGATGCAATTCGCTTCTCACCACCTCCCAACTTCGCTTCTTCACGCAGTTCGATAAGTTGCTTTATTTTATCTTGATTATTCACGATTAATCGTTTAATTATTGTTGAATAAAATTATTTCTTCTTTGAACAAAATTCTGTTAATACACCACCGGTTGATTTAGGATGTAAAAAACCAATTTCTAATCCCTCTGCTCCACCGCGTGATGTCTTGTCAATTAGCCTAACGCCGTTCTCTTCTGCTTCGGTTAATGCTTTGTTTACATCGTCCATAGCAAAAGCTACATGGTGTACACCAGGGCCTTTTTTCTCAACAAATTTCCCGATAGGACCATTTGGATCAGTTGATTCTAATAGTTCGATTTTAGTTTCGCCAACTTTGAAAAAAGCAGTCTTAACCTTTTGCTCTTTTACCTCTTCAATGGCATAACATTTTAGACCTAAAACTTTTTCGTAATAAGGAATGCTCTCTTTTAAACTTGTAACAGCTATTCCAATGTGTTCTATATGAGTGGGTTTCATAAAATAAATTTTACTGTTTAATTTTTCACAAAAATAGTATCATTTAATACATAATGAAAAGAAATAGCAATAAAAAATGATTCTAAATAACTGAAAACTATAGAATTGAAGTTTAAATAACTACATATGTTAATAACTGCAAGTCGTAATTGTTATTATGGATGGTGATATTTAATGGATTTTGTACTTGTAACGATTGCGTAATGAGTAGTTTGTGTCTGGCTCAAATTTTCGAGTCAGCGCTTTATTGTGTTAGTATATAGAAGGTGAACTGAGAAATAACGCTTCCCTTTAATAAATAGGGAGGCGATGTTTATTAGTGCTTATGCATAGGTTTGCGAATGATGTAAAAGCAAAAAATTTTTATGAAAACGAAATTGTAAAAGAGAGATGAATTTTCTCTTTAGAAGGATTTCCTACAATTGATGCTTTTATAGGGATAGTGACATTGTTATTAGAAAACAGTGTTCTGCTTGCAGAGACACCAAGATTGATAATGCTAAAGTCCTCATCATAAAAACTATCTCCATTTGTTAATCCCATAAATACGTCAACAGATGATTTGTGTAAATTGAAATTGTATTTTGTCTCAAAATATGAAGAGTATCTTTGGTCTCCGTGTTGATCTAAGTCAGCACCATATAGTGCTGATGAAGCAGAAAAATTTAAAGGTAATCTATCAAAAGGTTTGTACGAAACAACAATATCTATCATGTGATTGGTTTCTCTTTGTTTGTAGTTGATAAGATCTTGTCCGCTATATACTCCTATTTTAGGACAGTAATAATCTAAAACAGAAATATTAACTTTTTTTAATTGGTATGATGCAATAAAATCGAGCTCGCTATAACTTTCGTCAACACTATATGCTGCCCATCCTGTTAAAGTTAGGTTTTTAGTTGGGTGATAATTTATTGCCGGCTCAATACAAGGAGCAGTTCCGCTTGACGAACCACGCCATAAATGTGTACTAACTAAATCTAAGGAGTAAGTAATTTTTTCTCTCTTCCCTGCCTCAACTGTCTCGCCGCTATACACTGTCGAAAAAATCACCAGTTGTATTAATAGTATGATATATTTTTTACCCATTTCGAAATAAAATAATTGTGTTTAAAAACGGCTGCGAAAATATATTATTTTTAGATATGGATTACATAGATTGAGATTTTTTTGAGGTGAGGGTTCGTTATGATATATTTTTTACCCATTTCGAAATAAAATATTTTATATAGAGCAACCGTCAGACTGTCTAAAAACCATAAAAAATAGTAATTTGCAAATACCGAAAAAGACGTAAAGTATTGCAATACAAACTTTTAACTTTTTAGTGTTTCTGCAAAAATTGTGAAAAATTAGGTTGTTAGACAGACTGCCGTTACCTAGTAATCTTTTTTTACATAAATATTTTGTATTCCTGATTTTTGGGCAGTAAACCGGATGGCTTCAGCGAATAATGTCTGGTTTGTTGTGTAAAAAATTGGACATTTTTACAAAAAAAAGGTTTTTCTGATTAATCAAGGTATAATGGATTAAGTAGGATTAAATCATATTTGTGGGGAGGGATTTTTTTGCAAAAAAAAAGACGCCTACGGTGGAAGCCCGCAAACGCCTAGTTTTTACTGTGGAGAATAACGGAATCGAACCGTTGACCTCTTGACTGCCAGTCAAACGCTCTAGCCAACTGAGCTAATCCCCCAATAAGCTGCAAATATAGAAAAAATCTTGAAAGAATTGAGCTAGAATAAAATTTAATACACACGAGAATGATTATAAAGGCGAGCTTCATCCAGTTTATAAAAAATAGAGCACTAGATCAGGCTGAAAGTCTGAGTCAATTCAGCACAGGGCATCGCCCTGTGTTTTGAGTGTCGCATAAGTAATAGGCTCAGGCTGAAAGTCTGAGATGAAAATAAGTAATTAGATTGGCATTCAGAAAAATGTTATTCAGCTCGCAGCGAAGCATTAGAGAGACCGGGAAGCTGAGAACTTGTTCGAAGATCACCCGGCTGAACTTATGCTTTGCAAAGAGAAGAATAATATTTTATACCAAATACGTGTTAAAATAATCGATACAAAAATTGAATTATTTTTTTCTTATTCGCGATTAAAAAACAAATTATAAACGGATGAAAAAATTGTGTTAATCATGTAAGTCCTGTCTGAAAATTAACGGATGAATTATTATTTTTGCTGTTATTAACGTGTGTGATTATTGATTTGCATTATAATACATTAAATATGAAGAGGTTATTTGTTGCAATATCGCTGCCTGTTTCTAAAGAGAATAGAGAGCGGTTTTTTGATATGCAGAATTCTTTTAGAGGAGATAAAATTAAATGGATTGATATTGATAATGCCCATCTGACTTTAAAGTTTTTTGGTAATACAAGAGAAGATAATATTAAGAATATCTGCGAAATGTTAGATGAAGCTACTGCTGTGTCAAAATCTTTTGTGTTGGAAGTAAGTAGGTTAGGGGTGTTTGGCAGTAAATATAAACCGCGTGTAATATGGATTGGTTTTGAAAATAGTGAGGAGCTTCTGTTTTTAGAGAATCAAATACATATTGAGTTACAAAAAATCGGCTTTGAAAACGATAGGCAAAATTTTGTGCCGCACCTTACTATGGGGAGAATAAATAGTATTTGGGATAAAAACGATTTTCAAAATGCTATGGATAGATATAGAGAGACTTTTTCTCAAAAAATTGAAGTAAATGAAATTTCTCTTATCGAAAGTGTTTTAACCCCAAAAGGGCCAATTTATAAAATTATCAAGTCGTTTCGGCTTTCCGGAAATTGATTTTTTTAGACTGTTTTTACGCCTTAGCGAGAGGTGTTTTTTCTTGCTAAGGCGTAAATCTGTAAACCATTATTCGCCCAAAGGACAATAATGCGTTATCGCTACTACTTTTTTGTTTTAGCATGATTTCTCGAAATAAAGAAGTCTGTTAGCAGAGCTATACCTCCAAAAATAAATATCATCGAAAAGTAAGCTACGTCTTCACCCATAATTGCTGATGCTACAAGAATATTTGCAATTAAAATGCCTAATCCTACCCCTACTAAAAGCAAACCGTATTTTAGCGAAGACGATGATGTAGTGGTTTTTTTGTTATTTGAGTCGAAAAAAGAGGCGTCTTTACCGGATTGAAGTAATGCCATGCGTTCCTTTTTTCTTATCTGTAAATAAATGATAGTTATTATGCTTCCAAAAATCACCATTAATATAAATACTGCTTCTAAGTCCATATTTTTTGTTATTAAAGTGTGAATAATTATTTTGTTTCACTCTTTTTGACGATAATTTATTCGGGTGGTTACAATATTCTTTAATCGTTTCTTAAAGTTGTTGTGTCTTAGCGTGTTATGTGGCGAGGGTGTTTGATTAGAGCAATAGGTTTGTTTTTTTTGTAACCAAAGATGGTGAAGAGCGTCATATTAATTGAACAAACTAAGCTTGAGGTTTTCTCCTTCGCTTTTGCTTCGGAGAACAAGAAGGTTGAGATTGGTTGATTGAATGGGTAAAATTATAAACGGATGAAATGCCCATGTTAAACAATTTTTAACACACACGAGAATGATTATAAAGGCGAGCTCCATCCAACCGATAAAAAATAGAGTGGTAGATCAGGCTGAAAGTCTGAGATGAAAATAAGTAATGAGTTGGATTGGCATTTAGAAAAATGTTATTCAGCTCAAAGCGATACCTTAGAGAGACCGGGAAGCTGAGAACTTGTTCGAAGATCACCCGGCCGAACTTATGCTTTGCAAAGAGAAGAATAATATTTTTATGTAAGCCTTGACTTTTTGGTTCTTTTGCGTCAAGGCAAAAGAACAACAAAAAAATATTATGTTAAATAGAAATCTTAATGCACTGGTATCAGGGCAAACAAATCATAAACGGATGAAACGAGCCATACTAAAATCTTTAATACACACTACAATGATTATAATGGCGACTTCCATCCGATCGAAATATTAAATTATAAACGGATGAAAAAATCATGTAAATCCTGTCTAAAAATGAATGGATGAACTTGTCGAATGATAACATATATATTGAGAAAGTTCTGAATGGAGATCGGTCGGCATTTTCTTTTCTGATAAACAATTATAAAGATATGGTATATACTATCGTTTTAAAAATTGTTAGAAGTAGAGAAGATGCAGAAGAGATTGCCCAAGATGTTTTTCTTAAAGCTTTTCAGTCGTTAAGCACTTTTCGTAAAGAATCGCGCTTTTCGACGTGGATTTATAGAATAGCATACAATATGGCGATATTTAAGACAAGACAAAAGAGAGTTGTAGTGGAGGCGATAGATGAAAATATTATCGAAAATTATAGTGTTGATAATATCCACGAAAATGTATTTGCTCTAGATGCTGACGAGAAGCGCAAATTGATAGATGTTGTTTTAGATAATTTACCGGAAGATGAGTGCCTGCTGATAACACTCTATTATAAGGAGGAGTGTACTGTAAATGATGTTGCTGAAATATTGAATCTAACGCAGTCGAATGTGAAAGTTAAATTGCACAGAACAAGAAAAAAGCTTTCTCAAAAATTGAATGTATTGATAAAAGAAAAAATGATAAATTTGAAGTCATGTTAAAGAATTTTGATCCTATAAAAGAGCTGATGAAACATCATGAAGTAGAAAAGGCTCCTGATGATTTTTCTATGAAATTAATGGGAATGATTGATGCAAATGTTGTTCCCGAAGAAGATGAAAAACCTATTTATAGTGTAGGAGTTTTATATGGTCTTGCTGCTTTTATTTTAATGATTATTTCTGTTAGTTTGTTTACTGATTTCTCTATTCTGGGTTTCGATTTTAATTTAAATAATATACAAATCACAATTTTCGATAATTTTTCTGAATATATAAAGCCCGCTTTCGTTAGTGTAAAATCTATTTTTGTAGCACTTACCGCTTCTTCATTACCTATAATTGTTATAGTGGTTGTCTCTATTTTATTGTTATTAGATAGCATCCTGAAAAAGAAAATAACTGTGGTTGGATGTTTTTGATTTTTCCTCTTTTTTTTCTGATAAAATATTTCTCTTTTTGTCAGCTTTCTAAAAATACTAGTAATTTAAGTTTTTTAAAGTTCTAATGGTAGGATGAACCGTGTAGTATTAAAAGTTTTCATACACACGAGAATGATTATAAAGGCAACTTCCATCCGACCAATAAAAAATAAATATAAACGGATAAAATCATGTCAATCCTGTCTAAAAAATAAACGAATAAAATTCCTCGTTGGCGTCTTAGCGAGAGATTTTTTTTTTTTTTTTTACTAAATTTGCTGGCTTTAAAGAATTTAATAGGTGATAGCCGAGTTATAAAATATTTGATATAATGGAGTATAATTTCAGAGAAATAGAGAAAAAGTGGCAGAAGTATTG
>JAYEOD010000322.1:0-12522 GCA_034722575.1 Bacteroidota bacterium
TTGCGCACAGAATGCCTTCGGCGCTTGCCAATCGTTTTGTTCATAAAGAGATTTTTTAAACGGAAAAGGAGGGAGACGCGCTTCAGTCGCCCCGGAAACTCAAGCGACAATTAGTTGAATCGGCTGCTGAGGGTGATGACTCTCTTATGGAAAAATTCTTTGAGTCTGACTCTCTTTCTGAAGAAGAGATTCTTCAAGGTCTTCGCATAGGTTTGTTAAATCGTGAAGTATTCCCTCTTTTAGTTTCTGCCGCAAAAAGAAATATTGGCTCTTATCGAATTCTTGATTTTATATCTAATAACGTGCCTTCTCCCGATCAGATTAGTAGTCGTAAAACTGTTGACGGTGAAAAAGAACTTACTTGTAAAGCAGACGACCCTACAGCGCTTTTTATTTTTAAAACATCTAAAGAGCATCATCTTGGAGAGGTGTCTTTCTTTAAAGTATTTGGTGGTGAGATTTCTGAAGGTATGGATATGATTAGTAGCAACAGAGATACTAAAGAGCGTTTTTCTCAGATAATGGTTATGTGTGGAAAAAATCGCGAGAAAGTTGATAAAATGGTTGCCGGTGATATTGGCGCTACTATTAAACTGAAAGATGTTAAAACAAATAGCACTCTTTGTGATGCAAAAAATAATATTGGTGCTTTAGAGCCAATTGTTTTTCCGGAGCCTTTCCATATTATAGCTATGAATCCTGTAAATTCGGCTGATGATGAAAAAATGGGCGCTGCTATTAATGAAGTAAATAAAGTTGATCCTACTATTCAAGTTGAGTTTTCAAGAGAGTTAAAACAGACTCTTGTTAAAGGATATGGTGATCTTCATATTAAAACATTAAAGTGGTATCTTGATAACGAATTTAAAGTTGAGACTGAAATAGATTCTCCAAAAATTGCTTATCGCGAAACAATTACTAAATCAGCAAAATCTGATTATCGTCATAAAAAACAATCTGGAGGGTCAGGTCAGTTTGGCGAGGTTTATATGATGATAGAGCCTTATATCGAAGGTATGGAGAATCAAACAGAATTTCCGGTGCGTAAGCAAGAGATATATGATATGGAATGGGGTGGAAAACTTGTTCTTAATAATTGTATCGTGGGTGGCTCTATTGATGTAAAATATTTTCCTGCTATTTATAAAGGGTTAATGGAAAGAATGGAGCAAGGCCCTTTAACAGGCTCTTATGCTCGTGATATTGTTGTTAATGTTTACGATGGTAAAATGCACCCGGTTGACTCTAACGAAATTTCGTTTAAGCTTGCTGCCAGACATGCTTTTAGTGCGGCTTTTAAACAGGCCGGTCCAAAAATTATGGAACCTATCTCTTTAGTAGAAGTTTTTGTTCCTGAAGATAAAATGGGCGATACTATGACCGATCTACAAGGTAGAAGAGCAATTATTGAAGGTATGGAAGGTGAAGGAAAATATCAACGCCTTAAAGCTAAAGTGCCTTTGGCCGAAATGGATAAATATGCCACCTGTTTAAGTTCTATTACTAGTGGAAAAGGTGAGTATTCTATGATCTATGATTCTTATCAACCTGTTCCAGGTGATGTTCAAATAAAACTATTGAAAACTTACGAAGAGGAACAAGAAGAAGAGTAAAAAATTTTGTGATACTATATTATTAAAAAGAGGCTGTTATAAATTAACAGCCTCTTTTTTGTAACCTTAAGTTATCCGAAGAATATCCCTGTATTAAAAATATTATTCAATAGGTCGCTTCAATAAAAATGAGATTCCTGCGCTACCGCCACCACTTGCAGAAGTAAACACCTGATCGTAGCTCTCTACTAGTTCATAATCTTTATCTAAAAAGTATTGTAAAATCTGAACGTAAGAGTGATAACCTTTCAGCTCTTTTTCTATTATTTTTTCTAAATCATCAGCTAGGTCGCCTTCTCCAAGGTCAACTTCAACACTCATCCTCTTGTCTATTTTGCCCTTAATTTGTACATATGCATATTTACTTACCGGATAGTCTTCTTCGGCTTGTAGTGGTTGTAGCGTAGCAAATATTCCAAAAATAATTAGTGTAATTGTTAAATGTAGTTGTTTCATAATTATTAGTATTTGTTTTTTCTAATGAAGATAATAATAGCTATAAACAAAGTCAAATTTAATTCTTTGTTATAAAAAAAGATCGTGTTTTTTTAATCTGAAATTACACCGCTTCCAATGCAAATGTTTTTGTCTTTATCGTAGATTACACCAAACTGTCCCGGCGCTATACCCGAAATTTTATTATCCGATTTTATTATATATCTCCCATCATCCTCTTTATATAATATCCCTTTTTCAAATTCGGGTGTGTGGCGGATTTTATATGTTATCTCGGCACCATTTTTTAGGTCGTTAAACGGATTATTTGTGATGTATAAAAAATCTTCCATGTAAATTTTGTCGCTATATTGTGCTAAAGGATCGTATCCTTTCGAAACATAAATTACATTGTTTATTATATCTTTCTTAATCACAAACCAGGGGCCTTGACTCAATCCTAATCCTCTTCTTTGTCCTATAGTATGAAACCAATAGCCATCGTGAGTACCGAGTATTTTACCTGTTTCAAGCTCAACAATATTTCCTTTTCTCTCGCCAACATGTTGTTTTATAAAATCGCGATAATTTATTTTACCCAAAAAACATATCCCTTGACTGTCGGGACGATGAGCACTTGGTAGTTTCATTTGCTCAGCAATTTCTCTAACTGTTGCTTTGTTTTTTATTTTCCCTAAAGGGAAGTATAATTTCGATAATTGCTGATATGTAATTCTACCCAAAAAATATGTCTGATCTTTTACACGATCTGCTGCTGTGGTAAGATATTTCTTCCCGTCTTTCTCTATGGTATCAGCATAATGTCCGGTAGTAATAAGATCAAATTCTTCGCCCATATGTTCCTGAAAAGCACCAAATTTTATTAATCTGTTACACATTACATCCGGATTAGGCGTAAGACCTTTTTTTACTGTGTCGATAGTATATTTTACCACAGTATTCCAATAAATGTCGTGAAGGTCGATAATCTCCATTTTTAAACCATACTTTTTTGCAATATATGTGGTTATCTCAATATCCTCTTCCGAAGGACAATCCATAAAACCCGGAGAACTCTCCATTCCTATCTTAATATAAAAAATAGTTGGTTTATAACCCTGCTCTACCAATAATGGGATAGTTACCGAACTATCAACCCCTCCCGACACTAATGCTGCAATATTCATTTTGTTTCTCTTTGATAATTATTCATCTGCAAAAATATATAGAATTTTAATATAAAATAATGGCTCTGTGTTAATGATGTAAGTTTTATCATATGTGCGTATATTAAAGATCGATACGACTTGGTTATAGTACACTGATCAATCTGATTAAACTGATTTATTATGATTATTTTTCTACTCAAAAACAAAAATCATAAGGATCATAATAATCAGTGTCCTATCAAAAAAAACTGCCGATTTCAATTAAGAAACCGGCAGTAAATATTTTTTAAATAGTAAGATTATTAAATCAAACTATTTTTATGTTTCTCTTCAATAACTGTAAGCATATCCTTTGTCATTTCGTCCAAATCGTATTTTGGTTTCCATCCCCATTCGGCTTTTGCAGCAGAATCGTCTAAAGAATTTGGCCACGAATTAGCTATCTCTTGTTTTATTGGTTCAACATCATAGCTTAATTCAAACTCAGGAATTATTTTACGAATTGCTTTTGCCATTGTTTCCGGGTCGATGCTCATAGAAGTAACATTAAAGCAGTTGCGGTGCTTTAATTTTTCAGCATCCGCCTCCATTATATTTATTGCTGCTTCAATTGCATCCGGCATATACATCATATCCAAAAAAGTACCCTTAGCTAACGGACAAGTATATTTTTTGTTTTTAATTGCTTCGTAGAAAATTTCAACAGCGTAATCTGTTGTTCCGCCACCAGGCAATGTTACATTAGAAATAATTCCCGGATAACGTACTCCGCGTGTGTCCACACCAAAACGTTTGTGGTAATAATCGCATAACAATTCTCCCGAAACTTTTGTTACGCCATACATTGTTTGTGGGCGTTGGATAGTATCTTGTGGAGTATTGTCGGCAGGAGTAGTAGGACCAAATGCACCAATCGAACTTGGAAAAAATACTGCACATTTGTTTTCGCGTGCTGTTTCTAACACATTATATAATCCATTCATCCCAACATGCCATGCAGCTTGTGGTTTGTCTTCTGCTACTGCCGATAATAGTGCCGCTAAATTATAAATCGTATCAATGTTATTCTCTTTAACAATTCTCGAAAGAGCTTCACAATCTGTTACATCTAATTCAAAAAACGGACCTTGTGCTGAAATTTTCTTTTCGGCAGCTTTGTTTAAATCTGTTGCAACTACATTGTCGTTTCCGTAACGTTTTCTTAGTTCTACAACTAATTCTGAGCCAATTTGTCCTCCGGCTCCTATAACAAGTATATTATTCATTTTTTTATGTTTTTTTTGTCAAATGAGAATTGTTACACATTGTATGTAACAGTTATGCTCATCACTCTTTTTTTTCTTTTCGGATGCGATAGTAATATATTTTTTTTTCAGAATGAGTAAAAATTACTTTCTGTGTGATAAAAAAAATGTGTTATTATCTATGTATCAGACCCCTGTTAATCAGATAACAAATACTTGCGCAAAGATATATTTTTTTAATAAGTAGTAAAAGGAAATTTGTAAAAGAGGGTATCAAAGGTTTATTATATTGTTAATTAGCTGTACATTTGTTGCCTGAAAAATAAAAAAACTAACGTATATGTACGGAAAAATAAAAGAGCATTTACAAAAAGAGCTGGTCGATATTAAAGATGCCGGTTTATACAAAAGCGAAAGAATTATTACTTCATCGCAAGATGCAGAAATTGAAGTTAGCACAGGACAAAAAGTACTTAACTTTTGTGCTAATAACTATTTAGGTCTTTCAAATCATCCCGAATTAATAAAAGCAGCTAAAGAAGGTCTTGATAGTCACGGATTTGGTATGTCTTCGGTACGATTTATTTGTGGTACACAAGATTTACACAAAAAGTTAGAGCAAAAAATTGCTAACTTCTTCGGTACTGAAGATACTATTTTATATGCAGCAGCTTTTGATGCTAATGGTGGTGTTTTTGAACCTATCCTTGGCGCCGAAGATGCTATTATTTCCGATAGCCTAAACCACGCTTCAATTATTGATGGTGTGCGTCTTACTAAATCAAAACGATATCGTTACAAAACTGCCGATATGGAAGATTTAGAAGAGAAGCTTAAAGAAGCAAAAGACGCTCGTTTTAAAATTATTGTTTCTGATGCTGTTTTCTCTATGGACGGTCATGCTGCTCCTCTCGATAAAATGGTTGAATTAGCTAATAAATACGACGCATTGGTTATGGTTGACGAATGTCACTCTGCCGGTGTTGTTGGTAAAACAGGTCGTGGTATTACCGAACACTTTAACCTTAGAGGTGAAGTAGATATTATTACCGGTACTCTTGGTAAAGCCTTTGGCGGTGCTATTGGTGGTTTTACTACAGGTCGAAAAGAGATTATAGAACTGCTTCGTCAGCGTTCGCGCCCTTATTTATTCTCTAACTCTATTCCTCCTTCTGTTGCAAATGCAGGTATTCGCATGTTCGACATGATGGATGAAACAACTGAGTTACAAGATAGACTTCATGAAAATACTGAGTATTTTGTCGGTAAAATGAATGAAATAGGTTTCGATATAAAACCTACCGATTCGGCTATCTGCGCTGTTATGTTGTACGATGCTAAGCTTTCGCAAGATTTTGCAGCAAAACTTCTTGAAGAAGGAATTTATGTTATTGGTTTCTACTATCCTGTAGTACCAAAAGAGCAAGCTCGTATTCGTGTTCAGCTTTCTGCTGCGCACAAACGCGAACATCTTGACAAAGCATTGGTAGCTTTCGAAAAAGTTGGTAGAGAATTAGGAGTTCTTAAATAGTATTCCCTATACAATATAAAAATCCTTCATATCATTGATATGAAGGATTTTTTTTGATTTGATAAAAAAAATGTCGAATTTTCAAAGCAATAATAATTGTAACGGCCTATTTATGAGTGGTTTTAATAAAATGATAGGTCTAAGACGTACAAACAAGGGTGATCGTCACTATTCTTTAGATGAACCGAGCCATACTAAAATTTTTAATACACAGACAATGATTATAATGGCGAGCTCCATCCGACCGAAATATGAAATTATAAACGGATAAAAAATCATGTTAATCATGTAAATCCTGTCTAAAAATAAACGGATAAATTTTAATGTAATAACTAAAATTGCACTTGCACTTATTGATCGGGAAAAATCAACCAAAATGTCAAAGAACTCTAAACGAAATAAAGCTGCTTTAGACGACAAATATGGAGCGAAAGTTTTACAAGTTTAAAAGTGATTTCCCTGATATTTATAAAACATACTTTGATTTTTTTTGGCCATTACCTACTTCAGAAAAAAAATCAGTCTTTTTTATCTATTCCGTAATAGCAGATTAAACAATTTATTTAATATACAGCACTGAGCGTGTAATAATGTTCCTGCCTGATTGCAATCGGACGAGATAAAGCCCTGACTTAACACTTTTTTCGTTAAGGTCTTTGCCCTTCCATGTAAATTCATATTTGCCCGGTGATAATGTTTTATCAACTAATGGATTGATTAATTTACCTTGCATTGAATGTATTTTTAATGATATTTTTTGTGTGTTGTGTAATTCAAAATTAATTAAAAGGATTTGGATAAATTTTTGTTTTTAAAGTATATGCTATTAAATTATTATGCGTGATAATTTTTGATACAGACATGGCTATATTGCTGTTAGCAGATGATAAAGGTTTTATATAAGCCGCATATAATTTATTATTTTTATTATGCACAACAGAATGTAGTACATTCCATTCTGAATTATCAATAATATACCCTACCCAATAATCTTGATTTTTATAGTAATGTATCAAGATACTTCCTTCTTCTGTTTTTTCTACATCAAAAATATTTGGTTTATTATAGTTGTCAATAATTATTTGTTGTTCTCTAGGATCTTCAACAATAAGCTCGGGAATGGTCCAATTATTTCCGTTAAAATAGCGATACATCGTGCTGTCCTCTGCGGGATCGCCGGAGGGATGTTTTTGACGCCATACAGTATGGGGTAAATTTGAATTATCTACATCAATGTCTTTACCGCCTGCTCTTGTATAACCACTTATTTCTGTTATAGGAGTCCAAATATTATTTTCGCATTTCATATATACGGCTACGTCTTTAAGATATGACTGCCCTTCATAACCATGTGTTCCAATCCAATGAAGAATTATTGTTATTATCAACAGCACAATTGTTAAAAGCCATAAAATCATTATTATCATATGGTATAAAATAATCGCTCCAAGTGTTATTTTCTAAATATTTATAAAAAGTTGTGCCGTTATTTATGCTTCTATACCAAAAGCAATAAATTCTATCGTTGTTGTCTATTACTAACTTATTTGCCCGCGATCCGGGCATGTTTTCTGATACAACAAAAGGTTCGCTCCAGTTTGCCCCATCATATTTTTTGTAAAAAATATGTGTTTCACCAACATTGTAAACATTATAATCATAAGTAAGATGTAAATTGTTTTCCGAATCACATACTATGTGTGGTTTGGATAATCTTTCTCCCTCATTTAATGAAATATTTTCAGATGTTGTCCAGGTCAAACCATCATCGTATGAAATGCTATAAAATATTTTGCTGAAATTTGAATTATAAACATGTACCCACACGCAATGAATTACTCCGTTATTGTCAATACAAAAATCAGGTTCTTGGTTAAAACCATCCATATTGGAAACATTTACCGGTTCAGTCCAGTTTTGCGCAAAAGAAATTAATACAAAAAATAGGACGATTATGAGGCTAATAATTTTTTTCATTACAGTTTATATATTATATTTTTAATTAATCATTTTATTGAAAATAATTGCAATAATCTCAATAAAAATATAAATAAATTTTTATACAGCAAAAGTATTTTAATGATTTTTTATTAAAATATTATTTTAAACTTTGTGTTTTCTAATGGTTTAATGTCTTCAGGCGATTTAAGATATCTCTTCCACATGAATAAATAAATTGGGGTTGGAGTATAATCTGTGGACTGTTTCGGGTCGAAAGCCTGCTTGAAGCAGGCTGGTGGGGTGCTGTCGGGTATCTGTTTACACCAAGATGAATATTGGTGATAGTTTAATTATAGTTAAGCAGCTTTCTGTTAAGCAAAGTTATAAATCCACTTTCAGCGGATAAAAAAAATCTGCGCAGATCCATGCTTTCCGTCTTATCTGTGTTCCAAAAAAAATCAGATTAATTAGCGTAATTCGATGATAAAATAGTAATCAGTGTAATCAGTTCAATCTGTGAATAAAAAACTATCTATACAAATTTGTATCTTTGCCAAAATTTTATAAAACTCATGGAAAATAAATTAGTAATATATAATACTCTAAGCAGAAAAAAAGAGATTTTTGTACCCATTAATGCACCTCATGTTGGGATGTATGTTTGTGGCCCTACGGTATATGGCGATGCACATTTAGGTCATGCTCGTCCCGGTATTACTTTCGATTTGGTTTTTAGATATTTGCAACATCTTGATTATAAAGTGCGTTATGTGCGTAATATTACTGATGTGGGACATCTTGAGAATGATGCTGACGAAGGTGAAGATAAAATTGCTAAAAAAGCACGATTAGAGAAGTTGGAACCTATGGAGATAGTGCAATATTTTACCGATCGTTACCATAAAAATATGGATCAGTTAAATGTTAAAAAACCCTCTATTGAACCACGTGCTTCCGGGCATATTATCGAGCAAATGGAGATGGTGAAGAAAATTCTTGATAATGGGTATGCGTATAAATCTCACGGCTCTGTTTATTTTGATGTAGAAAAATATCATAAAAAAACAGGAAAATATGGCGAGCTTTCCGGTCGTGTACTTGATGATTTAAAGTCGAATACCCGTGAACTTTCCGGACAAGATGAAAAGAGAAATCCTTTTGATTTTGCTATCTGGAAAAATGCCGCACCCGAACATATTATGCGTTGGACATCTCCTTGGGGAGATGGATTTCCGGGATGGCACATGGAGTGCTCTGCTATGAGTGCGAAATATCTTGGCGAGAAATTTGATATCCATGGCGGTGGAATGGATTTATTATTCCCTCATCACGAATCGGAGATAGCTCAGTCGCAAGCTGCTAACGGTCACTCTCCGGTTAATTATTGGATGCATAATAATATGGTTACTATCGATGGACAAAAAATGGGTAAGTCACTAGGTAACTTTATTACTCTCGACGAATTTTTTAGCGGTAGCCACGAATTTTTAAATCAGGCATATACGCCAATGACTATTCGCTTTTTTATTCTTCAGGCTCACTATCGCTCTACTGTCGATTTCTCGAACGAAGCATTAAAAGCTGCTGAGAAAGGATATAAGAGAATGATGAAAGCGGTTGCTTTATTGAATGATATAAAAGTTTCTGAAAAATCTACTGTGGACGTTATTTCTCTCGAAGAGAAATGTTATGCCGCAATGAATGACGATTTTAATAGCCCTGTTTTGCTATCTCATATTTTTGAAGCTGTTAAAATGATTAATTCTATTAACGACGGCTCTGAAAAAATCAGCAAACAAGATTTTTTAAAACTTAAAACAGTTATAAATGCTTTTGTTTTCGAAATACTTGGTTTTGTTGCCGAACAAAAAGAGTCGGGTAGTAATGAGAAACTTGGTGAAGTAGTTGAAAAACTTCTTGCACTACGTCAGCAAGCAAAACAAAATAAAGATTATAAAACATCAGACGACATTAGAGATGCCTTGATTGAGGCTGGTATTAAAATAAAAGATACTCGCGACGGAGCTGAATGGTCTGTTGAATAATAAAGATAATTATGAGCGATAAAAAAACTAAAAGATATACAGTAACATCTGCACTTCCATACTCTAATGGACCTTTACATATTGGGCATCTTGCCGGTGTTTACATCCCTTCGGATATATACACTCGTTTCCGTCGTTCAAACGGCGATGATGTTATTTCTGTTTGTGGATCGGACGAACATGGTGTGCCAATTACTCTTAAAGCAAAAAAAGAGGGAGTATCTCCTCAACAAATTGTTGACAGATATCATAATCTTAATAAAAAAGCTTTCGAAGACTTAGGTATTTCATTTGATATTTATTCTCGTACTACAAATCCGATACATCACAAAACAGCATCTGAATTTTTTGTGAAGTTGTATAATGATGGAAAATTTATTGAAAAGGAAGAGGAGAATTATTACGACGAAGAGAATAAACAATTTCTTGCCGATAGATATATTACAGGAACTTGTCCTCATTGTGGCTTTGATAAAGCTTATGGCGATCAGTGCGAAAGCTGTGGTACTTCGTTAAGCCCTCGCGAATTAATAAATCCTAAATCGGTTATTAGCGGTAATCAACCTATTCTTAAAAATACAAAACATTGGTATCTTCCTTTAGATCAATATGAAGAGTGGTTGACAGATTGGATTATTAAAGGTCATAAAGAGGATTGGAAAAGTAATGTTTATGGTCAGGTAAAATCGTGGCTCGATTCGGGGTTAAAACCTAGAGCAGTAACACGCGATCTCGATTGGGGTGTGAAAGTACCTGTCGAAAATGCTGCCGAAGATGGAAAAGTGCTTTATGTTTGGTTTGATGCTCCTATAGGATACATCTCGGCTACAAAAGAGTGGAGCGAAAAAACCGGAAAAGATTGGGCGCCATACTGGAAAGATGAAGATACTGAATTAGTGCATTTTATTGGAAAAGATAATATTGTTTTTCATTGTATTATTTTTCCTGCAATGCTTAAAGCAGAAGGTAGTTATATCCTTCCCGAGAATGTTCCCGCTAATGAGTTCTTGAATCTCGAAGGAAATAAAATTTCTACTTCACGTAATTGGGCGGTGTGGTTGCACGAGTATCTTAACGAGATACCGGGAAAAGAGGACTCTTTAAGATATACCCTTACTGCTAATGCTCCCGAATCGAAAGATAACGATTTTACTTGGAAAGATTTTCAGGCAAGAAACAACAACGAATTGGTTGCTATTTTAGGAAACTTTGTGAATCGTTCGGTAGTTTTAGCTAAAAAATATTACGATAGCAAGATGCCTGAAGCCGGAGAGTTTTCGGATAGAGATAAAGAGGTTATTGAAGAGTTAAAAACATTTCCCGATCGTATTGCTAAACAGATCACAAAATATCGCTTCCGCGAAGCGCTTAGCGAGATGATGAATTTGGCTCGTTTAGGTAATAAATATCTTACCGAAAATGAACCATGGAAACTGCAAAAAATCGATCCCGAAAGAGTTAAAACTGTGATGAATATCTCTCTTCAGATTTGCGCTAATCTTACTATTCTTGCTGAGCCTTTTATTCCTTTCTTTGCTAAGAAATTGAATAAAATGTTGAATGTTGGCGAGATGAAATGGAAAGATGCTGGCAGTGCGGAATTGATTTCGGAGGGACAGCAATTTAATGCGCCGGAGCTATTATTCGAAAAAATAGAAAATTCAGTAGTAGAGCAGCAAGTTGCTAAACTCGAAGAGGCTAAAAAGTTAAATGCTTTACAGGATGTTGTTATAGATCCTGCCAAAGAAAATATCGAGTTTGATGATTTTATGAAAATGGATATCCGCGTAGGAACAATCCTAGAAGCTGAAAAAGTAGCTAAAACAAAAAAACTTCTGAAATTAAAAGTAGATACCGGAATCGATCAACGTACTGTTGTTTCGGGAATAGCAGAATTTTTTAAACCCGAAGATATTATTGGTAAGCAAGTGAGTGTGCTGGTTAATCTGACGCCTCGCAAATTGCGAGGCATAGAGTCGCAAGGAATGATTCTTATGGCAGAAGATGCCGATGGGAATCTTACTTTTGTAGAACCTAAAGAGAAAGTCTCTAACGGATCGCAAATAGGATAACAAAAAATAATTGCTCTTGCATTACAGATGTTTTTTTCTGACTTTTGCAAAAGCATTTTGGCCTCATAGTTCAAGGGATAGAATAGTAGTTTCCTAAACTATAGATCCAGGTTCGAGTCCTGGTGGGGTCACTTTAAAAACTCTTAAAAGATTAATTAATCTTTTAAGAGTTTTTTTTGTGCTGTTAAAGTAATTACCAATTTGCACCCTTAATTATTGCAAATACACAATCTTGTATGTTTCAATTTTTTTATCGCTCATTTTAATATGTTTTTGGTATTACTGTAAGCCTTGATTTTTCCGTCCCTTTTTATCAAGAAAAAGGGACAATGTTTTTGAAAAAAATAAAGAAAAACTGAATTAATTACGAATTATGAATTACGAATGGCGAATGAAAAATTGAATGAATAAACAAATCGACAAAGAAAACATTGTGTTAAATAGAAATCTTAATGCACTGGTATCAGGGTAA
>JAYEOD010000323.1:0-2414 GCA_034722575.1 Bacteroidota bacterium
AAAGATAACGAAGGAAATAACACCGCCATAAAGATGCCCATTAAGGATTGGGAATCTATCGTTAAAATATTAAATCAAGCTTCTATTTCTACAAAAGAAGAAATTGAATTAATAGAGACACCGATTCAGGTACAAAAACTGGAAGTCGAACGAAAGAAGAGAAAATTTAGCGATTTTTTAATGGATTTATAACAAAAAAGGCAGCTTAAAAGCTGCCTTTTTTGTTTATTTTACTGTCTAACAGTTATTCGTTTAAAAAAGAATACTCTTCAGCATAATACAACATCTGTTGAGTAAAATCATCAGGATAATCCACACCAAGAGTAGCAGAGCTATCATCTGTTGTAAGACTCAATACAGGATTAATAAATCCGGAATAGGGAGCAATATTCAACTTCTCCCATCTTTCGAGTACTTCGGCATGAAGCTGTTTCTCTATCTTAACGCCATAATTTTCTACTAACATCTTAGCGGCATCATAATCACCTTCCGATTTTATTCGCTGTACTTCTTTTAAAAGCATTCCGAAATACTTTCTAAGGAGCTTATAATCGTTGATAACAAAATATGTCTTATTATCTTTTTTAACTTTTTCAATTACATTCTCTTTCTCTCCCTTTTCAAAAACCCATTTAGCAATAAGCTGACGATTACGCATATGAGACTCTTCGAGATTGCTACCCAGCTTTATTCTTACCATCTGCGTAAGCAAAGAGCTACGGATAAACGAATCGTACTCAGCTTTTCCAACTTCCACAGAAGGCATAAGTCCCAACTCAATTAATTTTTCATCGGTAGCATAATATAGAGCAACCAAATCGGCTCTAGCCTCTTCAATTGTAGAAGAGTAACTCTTTAGTGTTTCGCTAGGATCGCCAACACCATCAATAATTTTTCCTGAACCGTGCCCCACAATTTCGTGTAAATCGATATGCAAATTCGAAGCCAGTGTACCAAACTCTTTAGAGCGCTCTACCTCTTTTTTAGAAAAAGCAAACTCCTCTAAACCACCCGACGATTTGCTAACGATATCGTAAGCCGTAACAATATTATTTATTGTAACGGATTTTGATCCATACTTTGATCGCATCCAATCGGCATTTGGCAAATTAATTCCTATTGGCGTTGAAGGAGAGCAATCGCCCGCCTCTACCACAACATTAATTACTTTTCCCGAAACACCTTTTATCTCCTCTTTTTTATGCTCTTTCTGTGTTGGAGAATTTTTCTCAAACCATTCTGCCGTATCACTAACGCACTTAGCTCGTTTTGTAGCTTCAAAATCTTTTATAGAGACTACCGATTCAAAAGTCCCTTTTTTCCCCATCGGGTCACCATAAACTTCTATAAATCCATTAATTACATCCACAACCGATTCTGTATCCTGCAACCATAAAATACTATATTCATCATACTTACGTAGATCGCCGGTTTTATAATATTCTACTAATTTTTTAAGCGAAGAGGCTTGCAATTCACTCTCTGCCACCTCAACAGCTTTTTCTAACCAATACACAATTTTCGAAATAGCAGCATCGTACATCCCTCCTACTCTCCATACCTCCTCAACTATTTCACCATTTTTTTTCACCACCTTAGAGTTTAAACCATAAGATATTGGTTCAGAATCAGTTTTATCAATCATCTTATTGTAAAACTCCTCTACCTCTTGCTGAGTAACATCTTCGTAAAAATTATTTGCCGATGCCTTTATCAAATCTTTGTCAGAATCTAAACTAACACGCTTTGCAGCAATATTTTTATCAAAAATTATTGGTTTAATAAACGACAATAGCGTCTCTACAGAATCGAACTTTTTCGAAAAGCCATCAATATCACTATTCTTAATTAACAAATCGAAATAATCTGACTCGAAATCAGGATCTATTTTTTCTGTTGAGTAGTGATGGTGAATACCATTAGAAAACCAAACGCTTTTAGTATAAATCATAAAAGCTTTATACTCGTCATTATCTCTATCTCCTTTATAAGTCCTGACAATATTTTCTAGGGTCTTTCGGATTAAAAGGTTATGCTTAAAATTCTGATCCCACAATATATCTCGTCCCGACAAGGCTGCTTCGTGTAGATAATACAACAACTCTTTTTGTCGATCCGACATCTCTTCTATTCCCGGAATATTATATCTTAAAATGCGTATATCAGCAAACTGCTCTGCTTTATGTTCAAAAATTTCTTCGTTCTTTTTCATCCGTTTATAATTTGTTTTTCATCGAATTAATCTAATTAAACTAATTTTTTTTGATCCATTGAAATGGGTTGTCTTATTCAATCAATTATCAATTAACCAATCAGTCAATCAATCAGTCACTCGATCAACCAATCAACCAATCAGTCAATCAGTCAATCAATCAACCAACCAACCAATCATTCAACCAATCAACCAACCAATC
>JAYEOD010000324.1:0-2404 GCA_034722575.1 Bacteroidota bacterium
GAGCAAGGTAAGTTTTTTTACGAAAAGTTCAAAATATTTTTATATAAAGAAGATTTTGAAAAATTTGAAGAGACAATAGGAGAAACAATCAAATTTATTCTAAAAAATAACGAAAACAATCCTAGCGTGGAAGATATTAGAAAAGGTGATGATGAAAAAGTCATAGATACCAATAACGACTATACGGATGACTCATTGGATTTAAACACAATGAATGTTAACGTTGAATTTGAAGATTTAGGAAACGAAAACGAATAGTTTTTTTTAAAATAAATTATATACGATATAATAAAACAGCCGTTCAAAACAGTAACGGCTGTTTTATTTATTGTCAGCTTACTTTGCCTATATCAAACAGATACAAGTAGACGGTTCTATATTTATAATCTTCGGTTATGTAAAACAAAAGAAAATTGTATATTTGTCTCTGCCAAAGCACGAAATAAATCACAAAATAAAAGCATGGGAAAGGTTATAGCAATTGCAAATCAAAAAGGGGGCGTAGGAAAAACAACTACCGCGATAAATTTAGCAGCTAGTTTAGCAATTCTAGAATATAAGACATTAATAATTGATGCTGACCCGCAGGCTAATGCCACTTCCGGAGTGGGATTAGATCCTAAAAATGTAAAAAATAGTATTTATGAATGTATTATTAATGAAGCTGTTCCTTCGGATGTTATTGTAGAAACAACAACACCAAATTTATATCTACTACCTGCTCATATCGACTTAGTGGGGGCTGAAATTGAAATCATCAATCTGGCCGACAGAGAAAAAATGATACGGAAAGTTACTGATAGTTTAATTGATGATTACGATTATATTTTAATAGACTGTTCTCCTTCGCTAGGGTTAATTACTATAAATTCATTATGCGCAGCAAACTCAGTATTAATACCCATTCAATGCGAATATTTTGCCCTCGAAGGTTTAGGTAAGTTACTAAATACTATCAAAATAGTACAATCGCGTTTAAATCCTGAATTAGATATAGAAGGACTTTTGCTTACTATGTACGACTCGCGTTTACGACTGTCGAAACAAGTTGTTAGCGAAGTAAAAACACATTTTCAACAAATTGTTTTCAATACTATTATACATAGAAACACTAAATTAGGTGAGGCTCCAAGTTTTGGAGAATCAATTATAGCACATGATGCCTCAAGTGTAGGAGCTATTAATTATTTAAACCTCGCTAAAGAGATGATCCAAAAGCACGAATTACAAAAGGAAGAAAAGGAAAAAATAAATGAATAGTAAAAAAAAATCGGCGTTAGGAAAAGGACTTAGTGCAATTCTTGAGAGTCCGGATACTGATATCACTTCAAAAGATATCTCAGGAAATTATGTTGTTGGTGCTGTAGCTAGTATTTCTATTAATAGTATAGAAACAAACCCTTTTCAACCCCGAAATCATTTTGACGAAATACTTTTAAACGAACTATCCGATTCCATTAGAGAGCATGGGATTATTCAACCTTTAACAGTTCGTAAACTGGGATATGAAAAATATCAGCTTATTTCGGGCGAGAGACGATTAAAAGCATCAAAACTTGCAGAACTGAAGGAAGTACCTGCATACATACGTGTTGCCAACGACGAACAAATGCTCGAAATGGCTTTAGTTGAAAATATTCAACGGGCTAATCTCAACGCTATTGAAATTGCTATTAGCTATCAACGATTGATCGAAGAGTGTGAGTTAACACAAGAGAAGTTGGGTGAAAAAGTCGGAAAAAGCCGTTCGGCAGTTACTAATTTCCTTCGTTTATTAAAGCTTCCTCCTGAAATACAAACTGCTATTAAGAAGAAAAAAATTACTATGGGGCAGGCACGTCCTTTAGTTAATATTAGCGATATTGAAAAGCAATTAGCTCTTTTAAACGAAATTATCGAAGATAAATTGTCGTCCAGAGATATTGAACAAAGAGTTAAGGAGATAAATAATTCGGAACAGGATGACTATACCAAAACTTCTGCTAAACAAAAAATAGAGCTTCCTCAAAAATATAAAAACATTAAAAACGATTTAACAAATCAATTTAATACACAAATTAAGTTAAGTCGTAATAATAAAGGAAAGGGAAGTATCGTTATTTCATTTAAATCGGACACAGACTTTGAACGTATTTTAAGTTTATTGAATAAGTAATTTTATAGTGAAAAATATTTTTTCTTTTTATATAAAAAGATCATTAATTTTTGTTTCGACATTGTTGGGACAAAAATTTTTGGTTTTATCTGTTTTTGCGGTAACGTTATTGTTGTTACCCAATGATGCTGTGACTCAAACGTCGGATACCTTGCAAACAGAGCAATTACAAAATGCTATGGAAAATAACGACACTATTGTTTTGCATTCACCAAAAAAAGCCACTTATTACTCTATGGCGCTTCCCGG
>JAYEOD010000325.1:0-2392 GCA_034722575.1 Bacteroidota bacterium
TTTATCTGTATAAAAAAGCATAATGAAACGAGCCATATGCAACTGAGATTAATGAATTACGAATTATGAATGGCGAATGAAAAATTGAATGAATAAACAAATCGACAAAGAAAACATTGTGTTAAATAGGGTTTTAAAAATCCTTATTATCAAGATGAACAAATTATAAACGGATGAAACGAGCCATACTAAAATCTTTAATACACATGCGGATGATTGTAATGGCGACTTCCATTCGACCGATAAAAAACAAATTATAAACGGATAAAATATTAATTGTAAGAGTTGAAAAATATTTAGTAGCTTTGGATGTTTTATAATTTCGATTTATCTTTGCTATACTAACAAAAATAAAAGATATAATATAACTAAATAAAAAACCCATATGAGAAGTAAAAATTTACTATTAAGCCTGTTGGTGACTTTTTTAGCGTTTACGTTTTCTGTAGAAGCTGGTACTGATGGAAGAGCATTAAATTTAGACTGGATTGAAGTAGGTCCGGATAATATTGGTGGTAGAATACAAGCAATTCAGTTTGATAATCAAGATGCTACAGGAAAAACGTTTTTTATTGGCGCTATTACTGGTGGTATTTGGAAAACTACTACAGGTGGTTTAACTTGGGATAAGATTAATACTGAAAATCAGAATGTTTTTGCAACAAGTTTTGTCCAAAATGCAGCAGGTACTGTGTTTGTTGGAACTGGTTTAAAGGGAAAATATGTTGGACAAGGTTTATTGAAATCTACTGATGGAAATAATTTTTCTTTAATAGCATCAACAGATCCACAGCTTGATGATAATAGTGATTGGGCTTTTATTAATGACGTGAAGCTGAGTAGCGATGGAAATATTTATGTTGCTACTAATACAGGTTTAATGTTTTCTGATAACGAAGGAGAAAGCTGGACAAAAGCTTCTCTTGGTATCGAAAATCTTATCGGAGTATGCGACAATGTAGAAATCTCTTCTAACGGAACTGTTTATACGTCTTTCGATGGCAAAGCATATGTTTCTGCAGGTGGAATTGATGCATTTGTTTTAGTATCTGATGATGCTAATGAGTTATTACTTCCTGATTATGACTGTGAAATGTTTAAATTCTCTGCTTCTACAGTAGAGGCTGATGTGGCTTATGCTCTTGTTATTAACGATGATGGAGAGTTAAAAGGTGCTTATAAAACTGTTGATAATGGCGCTTCATGGACTATTATTGTTCCGGGTGGTGGAACTCAGTTTGCTCCTTTTGCAGGTGGAACTGGTTTCGATGCTAGTTATATTTTGGCCGATCCTTTTGACTCTGATAAAGTATATCTTTGCGGAAATAAAGTGTATGTTGGTACAAAGCCTTTTGATGATGGATATTATGGATGGGATTTAGCATTTTTTTCAGGTATGATGACAATGGGGGTTCACCAAGCTGTTTTAGATCCTAATTCGCAATACCGTACTTATTATGCTACTGATTTTGGTGTGGTTTCTCACAATAGAATAGGTGGTTTAGTAACAACTTATAATTCGCATTTGAATATTTCAAGTTTTAACAGTGTTGCCGAAGGTATTAACGATAAAGTGTTAGGTGGAGAAAATACTTATGGTACATTATCTTTTGATGTTTCGGGAAATACTGAATTAAATGCCGGGCTTATTCGTGGTGGAAAAGCTGGTTATACCGAAATGTCTGTTATTAATCCTGAAATAATGATTCTTTCAGGAATAGAAATCGACATTCAAAGAACCAATGACATGGGACTTTCTTATTCTAATGAGTTTATTGGCGAAGAATTAGGAACAAATAATAATGCGGAATTTACTCCTTTTGCTCTTTGGGAAAGTTTTAATGATGTAAATACTAAAGACTCTTTATATTATCACGCTACTGAAGATATGGCTGCTAATACAGTAGTTATTATGCGTAGTAATAATAATGGTTATCCATTTGAATATACACTGACAGAAGATTTAAACAATGGCGATAGCGTTCTTGTAATGGATAAAATTGGCGCTAAGTTTTTTGTAGCCATAAAAGATGCTGTTTGGATGACTGAAGATGTTATTAATCTTTCTAAAAGTCCTGAATGGTGGGAGATTTCTGATATTGACGGAATTCCTAGCTCTATAGCCTATTCTACTGATGGAAATTATGTTTTCGTTGGTACTGAAGAGGGTGGCGTATATCGTATTTCTAACATTGTTGAAGCATACGATTTCCTTACTGCTGATATTGAAAATGAAACTTCTGTTATAGCAACTGATTTAGTATATCAAATAGAAGATAGAGTTATTACTTCTATTGCTATTGATCCTAATGATGCAGAGCATGTTGTTTTTACTTGCGGTGATTATGGTAACGATAATTATGTTTTTGAATCTAATAACGCAATTGGCGAT
>JAYEOD010000326.1:0-2392 GCA_034722575.1 Bacteroidota bacterium
GAATGCCAATCCAACTCATTACTTATTTTTATCAATACAGTTGCAAACCTTCAAGGTTTATCGAAATCCTGCCGGCTGTTAACTCATATAATCATTCTCGTGCGTGTTAAAAATTGTTTAACATGGGCGTTTCATCCGTTTATAATTTGTTTATCTTGATAATAAGGATTTTTAAAACCCTATTTAACACAATGTTTTCTTTGTCGATTTGTTTATTCATTCATAATTCGTAATTCGTAATTCGTAATTCGTAATTAATTCAGTTTTTCTTTGTTTTTTTCAAAAACACTGTCCCTTTTTCTTGATAAAAAGGGACGGAAAAATCAAGGCTTACATAAAAATATTATCTTGCTACAAATGGAGTGGTATTCTGTACCTATTTAAACTGCATCATAATCCTGCTGTATTTGAACTAAAACCAAATTCAACTCCTCTTTAAAAAAAGAAATTATTTCCGGTAGCTTATCAGAATATTGGCGTGATTTTCCAATATTCTCTATTTCTACAATAGTATCATCGAGAGAGTCCACGCGAAACTGTCGCAAAGATGATTTCAAAGCATGCGCTGCGGCCTGCAAGTCGGCTAATTCGCGTTTTTCAAAAGCCGAAACAATTTCTTGCATATACTCTTTTGATGTACTAATAAATAGCTCCATAAATTCCTTCTGCATTTCAGCATCATCTTCGCTTCCTGTTACTTCCAAAAGAGGCTTTAAGTTGTATAATCTCTCGATACTCATATCTCTGTTTTTAGTGACTTTTTAACTATTTAAACAAATATAATCAGAATTTACTCACTACACTCTGATTTTCCGGAAGAAAACGGCAAAATGTTTTTCAAAACATTAATCGCATGTCAGATATCGCTACACCAAACTACAATTTAGTGTTTGTCTATAAAATCGGTAATTTCAGAATTAGCCACGGCGTGACTTTTTCAAATAACTTAATAAACACTGTTTAATTTTTTTATCTCAAAATAGAGTCACACCGTGACTTTATAGACAGACTCTAATTAATAAGCATTTAAAGATATCCGATAAGAAACCTACAACCTTTTAAAAAAAATTGTAGGTTTGCAAAATATATTAACTCGTGTGAAACGAGCCATATACAACTGAGGTTGAGATTGAGGTTGAGATTGAGGTTGAAATTGAGGTTGAGACTGAAAGACTCTAATAATATAACGGACAACGTCCTATAATTAATGCGGATTGATTAGATATAACATAATCCACTTTTATCGGATAAAAAAAATTAGATTAATTCGTTTAATTCGATAAAAATAAAATTATAAACAGATGATAAAATACGAACACATTTTTTTTGATTTAGATCGTACATTGTGGGATTTTGAAGAGAATTCAAAAGAGACGTTACAAGATATTTTTTTAAAACACAACCTAACAAGTAAAGGGATTCCCTCTTTTAAGAATTTTCATTCCACCTATAGAACTATAAACCACGCTCTTTGGGCTCAATACAGGAGTGGGATAATAACTAAAGAATATTTAAGTGTACAGAGGTATCACAAAACACTACAGTATTTTATTATTGATAATTACGAATTAGCGCAAAAAATCTCTTACGACTACATTACAATAAGTCCTACTAAAACCAGATTATTTCCTTATACGCACGAAATACTATCTTATTTAAGCAAGAAATATAAAATTCACATTATAACTAATGGATTTAACGAGGTACAGTTTCAGAAAGTAAAAAATGCTGATTTAGAAAAATATTTTCAAGCCATAATCACGTCAGAAGATGCCGGTGCAAAAAAGCCCGATCCAAAAGTATTTGATTATGCATTAGAACAAACAGGAGCTATAAAAAGCAATAGCATTATGATTGGTGATGATGCTAAAACAGATATTTTAGGTGCAAAAAAAGCCGGTATTGATCAAATTTTTTTCAACTACCACAATAAAAAAGAGGATATTTCTTCTACCTATAAAATCAATTCATTAGAAGAGATCAAAAATATACTTTAATTAGCTGAAATACTACTTTAATCGGGCAATAATTGTTTTTCCTGCTGCAACTTTTTCCCCTAGCACAACATTAATTTCAGCCTCTAAAGGCAAAAACAGATCTACTCTAGAACCAAATTTAATAATACCAATCTTGCCTCCGCAAGAAATTTTATCCCCAACTTTAGCATTACTTACAATTTTACGTGCAACATACCCGGCAATTTGACGCATCAGGATAGTTGCTTTTTTGCTTTCAATAACAATAGTATTTCTCTCGTTTTCGGTAGATGACTTAGGATGCCACGCCACAAGATATTTACCTGCATGATATTTAACATATTTAACAATTCCTTGGATAGGATACCAATTAACATGAACATCAGTAACAGACATAAATATAGAAACCTGCTTTC
>JAYEOD010000327.1:0-2387 GCA_034722575.1 Bacteroidota bacterium
TGTTTAAGTTAATATATAGAAGAAACTAAATTATATTCATCAAAATCTGGTACAAGATATGATTGTAAAAGAACCGCAGGAATATTTATTTAGTTCAGCAAGAAATTATACAGAACTGCCTAGTTTATCCGCTAGCGAGTGGTTAAGTTGTTGTTTTATGGACGCACGGATTACAAATCCGCGCTAGCGAGTTGCAAATCCGCGCTAGAGAGAAATCCGCGCTAGCGAGGTTAGCGAGGTTATGTTAATCCTATCTAAAAAATAAAAAACCACCAACCGGTTTTATATTTGGTTGGTGGTTGTGCTAATTAGCATTTCTAAAAAAAAACTATGAAAATTCTCAAACACTTTTATAATTTAATAATACGTTTAGTAACGTTTTTATTATCTGTTTTAAGATTAATGAAATAGATTCCATTTTCTAGTTCATTACCGCTATTATTAGTTCCATCCCAATGTATAGTATGTTTTCCTGATATCATGCTATTATTGATTTGTTTTACTAATTTACCGTTGATATCAAATACCCGGATGTTTACAGTTTGATTAGTCTGCAATACAAATTCTATAGCTACAGCTCCTTTAAATGGATTTGGAGATATTTTAAGATTATCGAATGCAGTTAGCATATCCGAAGTATTTACAGATACATCGAAAGTAACATTAATAACCTCTTGAGCATTATTAGGGTCGTTAGAGTTAATCAATAATTCTGCTGTGTAAGTCCCAATAGCTAATCCTGTTGCATCGAAGTTAGCAGAAATATCGTTTTGTGAAGCAGGAGCAATAATTCCTGAAACAGGATCGATAGTCATCCAATCGCTACCATCAATATAATTAATTTCTGTGTTGTAGTTTAAGTTAGCTTCGCCGGTATTACTAATAACAAATGACTCTTCAGCTGTTTCGTCAACCTGACAAGTAGTAGAGATGTTATTTGTACTAATACTGATATTTGCTGATACAGAAGCCTCTAAATGAAAGTCGTGTGGATCGGGAGCACCAATATAAGGGTGGTTCTCGCTTCTTCCCGATTCATCGGCAGCGTGTATGTAGTAATAAACATCACTCACTTCGTCTGTAACAGAAATGGTAGCTTGATAAGTATCTCCCGAAACATTATCCATTATAATGGAAGTATATTGCTCGTCAGTATTAAATTTATAATACACTCTTATAGAATCGGCATAAACAGTCTCTCCGCTATGAGGAATAATGTCGGCAGTAATAATATAATCATTTTGTTGATCTACATCACCTAAAGTTGGAGTGTGTTTAATTCTTAGCATACCACGGTCAACAATTTCGTGAGTTCTACAGTGTAGAGCATCGGTATTCATCCAACCATCGTAATTTATACCAATAATTTCATATCCCGGCATAGCCTCTTCGTAAGTAGCAATTGCTTCGTCGTCCCATTCACTACCGGTAAGAGGAATAAATACTCTATTATTAACTATTAAAGTATTTGAATAAGGAGTGTAAGGATAATCGCCCGGAGCATATACTCTTATAACATTATATGGAGTTCCCCAGCCGCAAGTGGCATTTTCGTAATACTCCACTACAGCTTCGTAATCATCGTAACGAGGATCTGATTCGGGAACCTCAGCGATAAGAACTTTGTCAACATCTAAAAATTTCCCCCAACAGTCGATATGTTTAATATAATCTCCCAAAGGGTCATCATTAATATGATATGTAGAAACGCCCATGTAATCAGCCATTTTTTGTTTAATCTCCTCTTCGGTTTGTGTTGGGTTTTCTTCTATAACCAATTCAGTAGAAGCCGCCATGGAAATACCATCTGCCATATAGTTACCACCTGTTTGGATAAGATCCATACCGAAAAGCTCTAAGTTTAATGAATCTGCTATCACAATAGGGAAGTCGTCGTCACCCGGACGAGGACGGTTGTATGGAAAGTCAACAATTCCGAATTGATTATCGCCATACTCAATAAACCATGGGCCGTAGTCTCTAGTCCAATAAGTATCGGTTGGGGCATATACAAAATTACAATTGTCGGTATTTACACCGTTGCTTTCGTATTGCGATAAAACAGTATTCTCTTGCGATTGTCCGGTTACAATTGTAGTAACAGTAATCTCTTCCGACAAAGAAGCGATTAATGTCATAGGAATTCCAAAAGGGTATCTCACCAAAACTGCTTCCATAGGTTCAAACTCAGCTACCGGTCTTACTTCTCCTGTTGGAGGATCTGTCTCAACAAAATTTCTTCCTATTTCATCAATTCTTCCTCTCTCGTCTTCCGACATGTTGTGTGTTAACTCGCTTTTCTGAGCCATTACAGCTACACTCGAAAGTAAGAAAAGACCTAAAAACAGTCGTTGTAAAAATTTCTGCATCTTCTTATTATTATGTTA
>JAYEOD010000328.1:0-2380 GCA_034722575.1 Bacteroidota bacterium
TTTTCCGTCCCTTTTTATCAAGAAAAAGGGACAATGTTTTTGAAAAAAACAAAGAAAAATATTATGTTAAATAGAAATCTTAATGCACTGGTATCAGGGTAAACAAATTATAAACGGATGAAATCATGTAAATCCTGTCTAAAAAATAAACGGTTGAAAAAACAGCATTGTTAAGGTAATTAATTATTCGTAACTTCGCGAATAACAAAATATAAAAATAAAACGAACCGTAATTAAATCTTAAAATATACACTAGGATGATTAGAATGGTGACCTCTATCCGCTAGATAAAAATGAACATATGACCAATATAGAAAATACTTTTTCGGAAAAACAAAAACTTACAGCGCGTTATGCAAAAGCAATGGGGCATCCCGTAAGAATATATATACTGGAGCTGTTATCGCAACAGGCATGTTGTTATAGTGGCGATTTATCTGACGTATTGCCAATAGCTAAATCAACTCTTTCTCAGCATCTTAAAGAGTTGAAAAGTGCTGGTTTAATTCAAGGTACTATAGAATCTCCGAAAATAAAATATTGCCTTAATAGAGAAAACTGGGTGTTTGCTCGAGAACTTTTTAAAAATTTTTTATTCCGGTGGGTAATAACTAAGTTAGGGGCTTTTCCGGTAAAAAGAGGACGAGTAGATAGGTCAGCTTACAAAAAAGTTTTCGGTCTTGCAAAAAAAGATGAAATTATTGTTCTCTTTCCTGAAGGAACAAGGGGTAGAGGAAAAAAGATAGTGACTTTACATAAAGGAGCAGTTAAGCTAATTTTTAAAATGAGCCTGCCGGTAATTCCTATTGTAATCGAAGGAACAGAAAAAGCTTTACCTCGCGGGCAAAAAATGATAAGATTAAGCAAGATTAAGGTATATGTAGGAAATCCTTTAAAAATAAATAAAGAAAGTATATTTTACGAAGAGTTAACAAAAAAAATGAATGATTTGTTTAAAGAGCGTAGCACTTAGAGATATTTTTTATGCAGATATTCCTTTCCTCAAAGATTGGTTTGTGTTTTGGAGTAAAAAGGGCTTTAAGATTAACCAGGGAAGAACTTAATAAAGGAAGAAAAGTTTATCTTTGGGGTGATTTAGTCCATAATCCTCAAATAATGCAGGATTTAAAGCAAAGAGGAGCAAAAGTAGTTTCTAATCTTTCTGAAATAAAAAAAGGAAGCCTGGTTACTCGCTCTCACGGGGTAGATCCTCATTTAATCAAAGAAGCAAAATTAAGAGGACTGAAGGTAGTAGATACCACTTGTCCTTATGTGCAGAGAGTTCACGAGGTAGCAAAAAAACTTTTTGAAGATTCGTATAAAGTAGTTATAATTGGTCTGAAAAGTCATCCTGAAGTAAGGGGGGTAATAGCGGGAATAGGAAAAGAAAAAGTATTTATAGTAAGGGATCCTCAGGAAGTAGAAAAAATTCCGTCAATGGAAAAAATAGGAGTGATAGTTCAAACCACAGAAACGCTTGACAACTTTAAGAATATTGTAAAGAATTTAGTAGAAAAAGCAGAAGAGTGTAAGGTTTTTAATACTATATGTAAAGTAATAAGAGAGAGACAGAAAGCAACAGAATCATTGGCTAAGAAAGTAGAGGCAGTGATAGTAGTGGGAGGATATAATAGTTCGAATACTCAGAAGCTTGTGAAAATATGTCAATCTTTGAAGGTTAAGACCTATTTCATAGAAAAAGATGAAGATCTTAAAGTGGAAGAATGGAAAAATTTTAAGAAAATTGGAATTACGGGAGGAACTTCAACTCCCTTTGAAGTTGTTGAAAGAACAAAAAGAAGACTTTTGTCAATGATTGGCGAAAAAGGAGTTTAAGGTGGGTAAGTCAGAAAAAATAGTTGATAATGCAATAAAGATGAAAGAGAAAGATTTTGGTAAACTGGTAGAAGAATATAGTCTCTCTACTGTAGAGGAAAATGGGATAATAAAGGCTAAGGTTGTTCAGGTAACCGATGAAGGAATTTTAATGGATATAGGGAGGAAGAGAGAGGGATTTATGCCCTGGGGAGAGTTTTCTTCTCGAAGAGAAAAGGCGCCAGAAATAGGGAAAGTAATAAAAGTATGCATTTGCCGGAGGGAAAAGGGGCAGCTTTTATTGTCTAAAAAAGAGGCTGATCTCCGTTTAAGCTGGGCAAAATTTGAAGAAGCTTTCAAAGAAGGGAAGCCTCTGATAGTAAAAGTAGAGAAAGTAGTAAAAGGGGGACTTCTTTCATCGTTTGGTTCCTTGAAAGCTTTCATTCCTTCTTCGCATGTAAGTTTAAAAAAGAAAAATGACCTTAAACGCTTTGTAGGGAAAAATATGAAGGTGAGGGGTATCAAGCTGGAAAAAAGATTAAAGAATATAGTTCTTTCACGAAAA
>JAYEOD010000329.1:0-2378 GCA_034722575.1 Bacteroidota bacterium
GAGACTAATATAAGACTTATATCCTTTCAGAAGGAAAGGGAGATTTTTTCTCTCTTTCCTTCTGAAAAAATATTTTTCTTTTTGTTAGTTCTCCAAAAAGTTGCATTTACTACTTGAATTTAAGAAGAAAAACGAAAAAAGATACAGAATTTATCGGATGTTTTGGTGTTTAATTGATATAAGATACCCTTCGGGCGATTTTAGGTAATTTTTGTACTTTTGCTTTATGGAAACAAAATTATACTTTACTATAGAGGAGTTAAATAATATTGGGAAATCGACTCTTGTCGAAAATTTAGGAATTATTATTACCGAGCTGGATGAAAATCATATTACCGCCGAAATGCCTGTTGACGAAAGAACTGTGCAGCCATTTAAAATTTTACATGGTGGTGCTAATCTTGCTTTAGCAGAGACTATTGGCGGTGCACTCTCTTTGGCAATTATGGATCCTGAAAAATATATGATTAAAGGTATTGAGATAAATGCAAACCATATCAAATCTGTTCCAAAAGGAGAAAAAGTTACAGCAACAGCAACCTTTTTACATAAAGGACGCTCAAGTCATATCACACAAATCTCTATTAAAAACAGTAATAACAATCTGGTTTCTATATCGCGACTAACAAATTTTATTCAAAAGAAAAAGGCATGACCAACACAACTCTTACGGATATTCATGCTGTGTGCATAAAAAAAAACATCCCTTTTGCATCGTGGCGCACACCAAACGAAAAAAATTGTAAAACTATAATCGCCAATAAAGCGCAGAAACTTAAGAGTCCTGATTTCACCTCTTTAAAAGGATTTGTCGCCTCCCCTTTTAATTTTTTCACAAAAAAAAACTTGTGGTTATTAAGTCCTGATTATTTTTTTGAGAATAACAATTTTGACATGTCATCTCTTTTCGGTTTCCCGGATGCGGACTCAAATCCTGATAAAGAGATTTATTATAGCTCTTTTGATGATTACAAAAAACAATTTACGCATTTTAAAAAGCTCTTTGCTAATAACACTTTACAAAAAGGCGTCCTTTCCAGGATAATAAAAACAGAGACTACACATCGCGGAAACGCAGAACAGCTGTTTAAAAAACTCACAGAAAGTTATCCTGATGCAATGGTTTATATTATAAATATACCGGGCGAAGGTTTATGGATTGGCGCAACACCGGAGCCTTTTATAAAAACTAATAACGAAAGATACCAAACATCTTCTGTGGCTGCCACTCAGCCTTTTACAGGAAAAAGCATAAAATGGTCGGAAAAAGAGATTGAGGAACAGCAAATTGTAACAGATTATATCACAGGCGTTTTAAAAAAAACCGGTATTACAGATTTTACAAAACAACGCCCAAAAACATATCGAGCAGGAAATGTATCACATCTAAAAACCGATTTTACAATATCTAAAGAGATTATAAAACCACACCTTAATAATTTTTTACATAACTTGCATCCCACTCCGGCTGTTTGCGGCATTCCAAAACAAGATGCTTACAACGAAATTTTAAGGACAGAGCATCACAACAGAGAATTTTATACCGGATTTTTGGGAAGTGTTGGAATGGAAGAAGATTTACAACTGTTTGTAAATTTACGATGTATGCAGATATTTGAAAAACACTCTGCCGTGTATGTTGGAGGCGGATTAACAAGCGGTTCTGTATTAGAATCGGAGTGGCGCGAAACAGAGTATAAATCTGCATCACTATTACGAATTGCTGAAACGACCCATACTAAAACCTTTAATACACACGACAATGATTATAATGGCGACTTCCATCCGACAAATAAAAACTGAATTAATTATGAATTACGAATGACGAATGAAAAATTGAATGATTGAATGATTGAATGATTGAATGAATAAACAAATCGACAAAGAAAACATTATGTTAAATAGAAATCTTAATGCACTGGTATCAGGGCAAACAAATTATAAACGGATGAACCGAGCCATACTAAAAACTTTTAACACACACGAGAATGATTATAAAGGTGTCTGAGGCTGAGGTTAAGACTGAGGTTAAGACTGAGGTTAAGACTGAGGTTAAGATTGATTGAATGGATAAGATAACCCATTTCAATGGATCAAAAAAATTAATTTAATTAGATCAATTCGATGAAAAATAAATTATAAACGGATGAAAAAATCATGTAAATCCTGTCTAAAAAATAAACGGATGAAAAATTTTAAATATGTATCCTGATAAAGAAGGAGTTAAAAGAATAGCTGACATACTGATTGAAAAAGGAGTAAAGAAATTTATAATCTCCCCCGGTTCGCGAAATGCGCCATTAATAAAGGCTTTTGTTGAACATCCTGAGGCAAAATGTTACAGCATTATCGACGAACGTAGTGCAGCATATTTTGCA
>JAYEOD010000330.1:0-2371 GCA_034722575.1 Bacteroidota bacterium
TACACCAATTTATTTAAACTTAAATAGATGTATAGATAAGATAATTGAAACTAATGCCAATATAGCTGAAGAGAAGAGTGTTAAAGTATTTGTAAAAAATGCTTTGACTGATGACGATAGTGTTATTTTTGCTGATGAAACAAAATTGGTTCAGGTGTTAACTAATTTGCTTAGTAACGCTATAAAGTTTACTGCTAAAGGTCATATTACTATTGGATATTTTATAAAGAATGGCTTTATTGAGTTTTTTATTGAGGATACAGGAATAGGAATTGATCCCGAATATCATAAAATGATTTTTGATAGATTTTCTCAGGCTAAAAAACAGTCGGGGAAATTATATGGCGGTACCGGTCTCGGACTCTCTATCTCTAAAGCTTTTGTAGAAAAAATGGGAGGCGAAATTTGGGTGCAATCTGAAAAAAACAGAGGAGCAACTTTTTATTTTACTATCCCGTTTGTTAAAACAGACGAAAATTATAAGAAAATTTTTAACGACAGATCTATTGTTGTAAAACCATTTAAAAAAGAGAGTGTTCTTTTATTGGTGGAAGATGAAAATAGTAATTATTTGTTTATAAAAGAGGTCGTTAAAGTGCTGAAAGTAGAACTTCTTCATGCATGGAATGGAAAAGAAGCAATGGAACTGTATGAACAGCACCCGGAAATAGGAATGGTGTTTTTAGATATAAAATTACCTGATGTTAATGGTTATGATTTAGTTAAAAAAATGAAAAAAATAAATAAGAATATTCCTATTATAGCCCAAACAGCATACGCATTTTCAGGAGAAAGAGAGAAAGCAATATCTCGGGGTTGCGATGATTATATCTCAAAACCAATGCGAATGGACAATATTAGAAAAATGTTTGAAAAATATTTGTAAAAGCAGTATGCTGCCTAATAAAACAGATTGTTTTTTGCTACATACTTACGCAGGGAAATCGCCTTTAAAAATCGTCGTTTAACCCGCTGATATTAGTTTGTTAATATTGTTTTTTTGTATTTTCATCAAAGAAAGATATTATTAACTTGACAAAAAAAATGTCGAATTTTTAAAGTAACAATGATTGTAATGGCAACTTCCATCCAACCGAAATATAAAATCATAAACGGATGAACCGAGCCATACTAAAACTTTTAATACACACGACAATGATTATAATGGCGACTTCCATCCGACCGAAATATAAAATTATAAACGGATGAAAAAATCATGTAAATCCTGTCTAAAAATAAACGGATGACTTTTAATGTAATAACTAAAATTGCGCTTGCCCTTATTGATCGGGAAAAATCAATCTCAATCTCAATTTAAAACGTTTCTAAAAGATGATAATCTTTGTTGTTGTATTAATTATAGTTACATTTGTTTCTTAAATAAATCAAACAATGCAACCAATAGTAATAAATAAACTATATAATAATTTTGGCAAAGGACTCTACGAGTGCTGGTTGCATTGATTTATCCTTTCTGTTATACCAATTGATTTTTTTTTAAACCTGATTTCATATTGGTAATATCCCGTTTTATTTTCTGATAGTTAATAAAAGTATCTTTTTTAGGTACTGATGCACTAATTGTTTTTTGTGCTATGGAAGGAATTATTTTTGATATCAAAAGATTCGCCGTTCATGATGGTCCGGGGATTCGTACTACTCTATTTTTTAAAGGGTGTCCATTAAATTGTTGGTGGTGCCATAATCCGGAAAGTATCTCTAAAGATATTTTTATCGACAAACAAAACAATGTCGCAATAGGAAAAATCTACTCTCCTCAAAGTCTCTTGAAAGAAGCTGAAAAGGATACTGTTTTTTTCGATGAATCGGATGGCGGAATTACTCTCTCCGGCGGAGAACCTCTGCTGCAATACGAATTTGCTCTCGAAACAGCAAAATTGTTAAAACAAAAGGGCTTTCATGTGGCTCTCGATACAACAGGATTTACTTCCGAAAAACGTATTAAGGAGATAGCACAGCATATCGATCTTTTTCTATTCGACTTAAAACATATCGATGATGCGCTACACAGCAAGTTTACCGGAGTATCTAATGTATTAATTCTAAAAAATCTTAAAATACTCGATGCTTTAAAAAAGGAAATTAGAATACGTATTCCCTTAATTCCCAAAATAAATAATAACCAAAAGCATCTTAAACAAATAATAGAGTTCCTAAATACATTGGAAAACATATATCCAATCGACATCTTACCATATCATAAAATAGCAAATCATAAATATCAAAAATTTTATATCGAGAATAAAATGACTGATGCTGATGAACTTTCTGATAAAGAAATTAATGATGTTAAAAATATGTTTGTGGATAAAGGATTTGAAGTGACTGTTGGAGGTTAAGGTTAAGATTG
>JAYEOD010000331.1:0-2371 GCA_034722575.1 Bacteroidota bacterium
GTTTTTTATTTTTGTTTTATATGCAAATTAGATATAAGTAACGGAAAAACAGGATTATAATTATTTTCCATTATAAAATTATTTTCTTTTTCCCTTTCGTTTTGAGTCACTTCTGGAATATGGAATAATATTTTGCGACACGAATTCTTTTTTCAAAACATGATAATATCCGGCAATAGCAATCATGGCTGCATTATCGGTACTAAATTCTAATTTTGGCAGAAAAATACTCCATCCCAAATCAGCCTCATTTTTTTTCATAGCATCACGAAGTCCTGAATTAGCCGATACTCCACCAGCAATAGCAATTTCTTTTATGCCGGTCTCTTTTGCTGCCAAAACAAGCTTTTTCATCAGAATTTCTATAATAGTTTTTTGTACTGATGCTGATAAATCGATTTTATTCTTTTCTATAAAATCTTTATCAATTTTTAATTGATCGCGTAAGAAATATAAAACAGAAGTTTTTAATCCGCTAAAGCTATAATCCAGATCTTTAATTTTTGGTTTTGGAAAAGTAAAAGCATCTGGATTGCCCATTTTAGCTAACTTATCTAAAACAGGGCCTCCGGGATATGGAAGACTCATAATTTTAGCTATTTTATCAAAGGCTTCTCCTGCCGCATCATCAATAGTTTGCCCAAGCACTTTCATCTTAAAATAGTCCTCTACCAGCACTATTTGCGTATGCCCTCCCGAAACCAGCAAACATAAAAAAGGAAATTTCGGAACTTTTTGTGTTCCCTCGCTGTTTTGAATAAAGTGCGCCAAAATATGAGCCTGCAGGTGATCTACTTCCACCAAAGGGATATCCTGACCTAAAGCAAATGCCTTAGCAAAAGAAGTTCCTACCAATAACGACCCTAAAAGTCCGGGACCTCTCGTAAATGCTATGGCATCAATATCTTTTTTATCTATATTTGCATTACGTATAGCACTGTCGATGACAGGGATGATATTTTGCTGATGTGCTCGTGATGCCAACTCAGGAACCACACCTCCATATTGTTCGTGAATTTGCTGATTAGCAACTATATTAGAGAGTATTACATTATCTTTTATTATAGCTGCTGATGTATCGTCACAAGATGATTCTATACCTAAAATTATTGAACTCATTATATTAAAATTGATTTTGGAAGGCAAAAATATTAAAAAACGAATTAAAAAGATATTCTATTGGTTTTTAGTTATACTAATGGCCCTACCTATTCTACTTGTGGGGGTGCTAAATATTCCGCAAACACAGGTGTATATAGCAAAAAAAATCACAAATAAAATATCTGAAAATATTGATGGCGATATTTCTATAGAAAAATTTTCTATCAATTTTGCACTAAAAATCAATCTAAAAAAAGTTCTTATTAAAGATAAAGAACACGATACATTATTGTATGCAGAGCATATAAAAGTCAGAATCGGCAACATTAACAGAACAGCAAAGGTTATTAATATTAACAAGGCCGAAATTACCGGGTTAAATTTTTGTTTAAGAAAGCACAAAAAAGCTTCCACACTAAACATAAATTATTTTATCCGTCAATTAAGCACAAAAAAGACTTCACAAAAATGGAGCATCAATGTCTCGAATGCGATTCTGGTAAACAGCAGTTTTATTTTCGATAATTACAATCACGACAAAAAGCCGGCCTCTGAATCAGGAATGGATTATAACAGAATTGGTATTGAGAATATTAATGCTAAGATATCGGATTTTTATTTCCGTAATGACACGATCGGATTTTGGGTAAAAAAAATGTCTGCTACAGAACATAGCGGGTTAGTCATAAAAGACCTTCACTCACGGATGAAAATAAGCTCTACGGGCTGGAAAATGGAGGATTTAGGAATAGAAACTCCATTATCAAATATTGTAGCAATTATTAACCTGAGTTATTCCGAATATAGCGATATGAGTGATTGGATTAACAAGATAAATATGTCGGCCACAATAAAACCTTCGCAATTAGAAATGTCGGATATTAAATATTTTGCTCCTTTATTAGCCGATATGAAAAACCAAATCCATATAACAGGAGAAATTTCAGGAACAATATCGCAGCTCAATGTCAAAAACCTGATGCTCTACTATAAAGATAACACAAAGTTGTATGGCGATATTAATATGATTGGCCTACCCAATATTAATGAAACTTTCATCCATCTTAAAATGAAAGACTGCGAAACAAGTCAGAAAGAATTATTAGGCTTTAAATTACCAAATAACAAAGCCCTTATTTTACCCAATAAATTTTCTAAACTCGGATACGTAACTATAAATGGTAACTTTACCGGATTCCTTGATAACTTCGTTTCATATGCCACTTTTAATACTGACCTAGGAGAGTTGAATACAGATATTAAACTTTAT
>JAYEOD010000332.1:0-2367 GCA_034722575.1 Bacteroidota bacterium
CGACACGCTTACGCGGATGCAAATATTATCGAACTATTATGCTTACGACGATGGAACAGCAGAAGCCGGCTATGGCTTAACTCCTGCAGGAGCACAACTGGCGTATCGTTTTACTCTTAACGAGCCGGATACATTAAGAGCTGTAAAGATGTTTTTTAACAAAACATGGCACAATGGTAACGAACAATATTTCCGCTTAACTGTTTGGGACGATAATAATGGAAAACCCGGAAATATTATTTACACTTCAAAACCTATTCTACCGGAATTTACAGAGTCTTTAAATGAATTTACTACATATTATATCAACGACCAATACGTTGCTTTTACAAAGAAAAACACCACTTTTTACGTGGGATGGCAACAATCTACAGATGAGACGCTAAATATCGGCTATGATTTTTCAAATAATAATAGCGAAAATATTTTCTATAATACATCGGGACAATGGCTGAATAGCGACTACACAGGTTCGTTAATGATAAGACCGGTATTTGGAGCTAAATTAGTTGACTATGATATTGATGATATAACAACAAAAAAATCTGTAATAAAAATTTGTCCAAATCCGGCAAACGGAAATAACATTAAAATACTACTACCCGATAATGAAATAAATAAGGAGGAAATGCAAACTACTATCTATGGCATCACCGGAAGGGTAATTTATAAAGGCAAATACAAACAACAAATTAGCATAAAACATTTGGTAAAAGGAATATATATAGTGGTTTTATCGAACACCGCTACAGGGAGCCGTTATAGCAACAAACTTATAGTAACAAACACATATTAACAGAGAGAAGAATGAACGAAGAAGAAAAGGATTTCGAATCGCAAGAGATGTATGAACACCATAGGTTTGTTTCTGAGCCGGGCCAAAAACCTCTTAGAGTAGATAAGTTTTTAATGAATTTGATGAGTAATACTACTCGTAATAAGGTACAAAATGCTGCCAAAGCAGGTAATATTCTTGTTAACGATAAACCGGCAAAATCTAATCACAAAGTAAAGCCCGGCGATGTTGTTTCTGTTGTTCTCTCTTTCCCTCCAAGGGAATTAAAACTTATTGCAGAGGATATACCTTTAAATATTATTTACGAAGACAAAGATGTGCTTATAGTAAACAAAGAGGCCGGAATGGTAGTGCATCCTGCCCACGCCAATTACGATGGCACTATGTTAAATGCTTTACTGTACCATTTTGATAAAAATAACGAACCGGAAAAACCACATTTGGTTCATAGAATAGACAAAAACACTTCGGGATTGCTAATTGTAACTAAAAACGAATTAGCACAATCGAAAATCGCCAAACAATTTTTCGATCACTCTACACAAAGAAAATATCACGCTTTAGTATGGGGCGATTTTAATGAAGAAGAGGGTACTATAGAAGGAAATATCGGACGTCATCCGAAAAACAGAAAAATAATGACTGTTTTTCCTGATGGAGATTATGGAAAAGAGGCTATTACCCATTACAAAGTACTAGAACGCTTTGGGTATGTAACCCTTTTAGAGTGTCAGCTCGAAACAGGACGTACGCACCAAATAAGAGCGCACATGAAATTTATCGGGCATCCTTTATTTAATGATGCTACTTATGGCGGCGACAAAATATTAAAAGGAACTACATACACAAAATACAAACAATTTGTACAAAATTGTTTCAAGCTAATTCCTCGCCAGTCGCTGCACGCAAAATCAATTGGTTTTGTTCATCCTACAACCGGAAAAGATATCCTATTCGAGTCGGAACTACCCGAAGACTTCACTGCGGCAATAGAAAAATGGAGACATTACGCAGTTCATAAACTGCAATAAACACAATAAACCTCGAAGGTTTTAAAAACCTTCGAGGTTTAGAATGAGTAATTAGTCATCGAATTAATTGAATTCTGCTACAAATAGAGCGGTGCGCTGCATCTTTAGGTTTCAATCACACATTCAATCAATCATCGAGTTAAACGAATTACACTATTTTTTTTAGCAAAAGAAAAATTGCGAGACTTTAGACTAAACTTAAATTATCCAATCATTTTTATTGTATAATTACACCATTATATAATTGTATCATTAACTTTAATTTACTTACAACTAAAATGTAACCTCCCTGTCCTCCGAAGCCAAAGCGAAGGAGGAAACCTCAACCTTAACCTTAACCTTAACCTCAACCTTAACCTCAACCTCAACCTTAACCTCAACCTCAACCTTAACCTTAACCTTAACCTTAACCTCAACCTCAACCTTAACCTCAGTCTCACTCACTCATAATCAGCTTTAATCCTTTTGTAGCGTAAGTCATATATCTCTCTTGCGAAGAATCTGCTACTATAAAGTATGCTTCCAGTTGGGGCGATTGCT
>JAYEOD010000333.1:0-2364 GCA_034722575.1 Bacteroidota bacterium
AAAAATATTATGTTAAATAGAAATCTTAATGCACTGGTATCAGGGCATATAAATTATAAACGGATGAAACGAGCCATACCAAAATCTTTAATACACACGACAATGATTATAATGGCGACTTCCATCCGACAAATAAAAAACAAAAAATTTAATAGAGTTAATAATTTTTTATATAAAAATATTTAATATGAAAAAAATAGTAGCAATAGCAGTATTATTATTTACAGTTACAGGAATCTTTGCACAGCGTAATTCAACAATTTCTGTTGATAGGTATTATACTATAAAACAGGGGAATGTATTATTTCACGCTACACGCTTGATGTATGGATATAATGATGGAATAACTTATCCGCAAAGCGAGACAGATAATATCTATTTTTATAATAGTGGCGATACGCCTTTAGAGTGTTCTTTTGACGATTTGCCAACGTTTTTATTTGTGAAAATAGAGCCGAATCCAGTGCCTCCAAAATCGGAAGCTAAAATTGCAGTGCGTTATGATAGTAAAACAAAAAATACTTTTGGACCTACTTTCGATTATTTTTACATGACTACAAATGATACAAAACGACCACGAAAGCGGTTGATAGTCTCTCCGAAAATAACAGAAGATTTTTCGGATTTAACGGAAGCGCAGATCGCTATAGCACCGGTTATTTCGTTCGATGAAACTAAGTTTGATTTTGGGAAAATAGAGATGGGTGAGAAAATAAATCATACTTTTAAATTTACAAATAAAGGGAAAAACGATCTGATTATAAGAGCTACAAAAGCTAGCTGTGGATGTACTTCGCCAACACCAAAAACTAAAATTATTAAAAGTGGCGAACAGGGCGAAATAGAAGTCCTTTTTAATAGCTTTGGTAAACACGGAGAACAAAACCATCGCATTACGATAATTACTAACGATTACAGAAATCCGGAAACAATTCTTTATATTACAGGATTTGTGAAGGTTGAAAAGAGTGATAAATAATTATTTAATCACAGCCCGGTTCTACATATTCTAAAATATCACCGGGTTGGCACTTTAGTGCAGCACAAATTGACTCTAGCGTTGTGAAACGTATAGCCTTTCCTTTTCCCTGTTTTAATATGGATAGATTTACTGTAGAGATACCTACGATTTGAGAGAGCTCTTTTAGTTGGAGCTTTCTTTTTGCTAGCATTACATCTAAATTTACTATTATTGGCATAATTTTTTTATTTGTAGAGGCTTCTGTAAATTCAATTGTTTGACTCAGAATAACGAAGCCATCGGATATTATGGACAAACACTAATGATACCAATTGAATATCAAAATACCCGATAAATCCTTCATCTTTTTTAGTTTTACCGCACTTCAAATTTGAACCGTAGCTATTACTATGCTTAAAATTTGAAGATTGTAAAACAGAAAAATATTTTGAATTTATGTCGGCTATTTTGAAATTTAATTGGTATTATATAACAAGTGATTCTTCGATATTATTAATTAACTGATTATAATGTTTTTCGTTTTTCCCCCACGATATCATTCCGAAAAATGTTGTAGAGCAAAAGTTTAATATGGTTTTTTCGTTTTTTTCTCGAAAATCGATATAAACAATTTCACCCCACGATCTCAAGTTTATAGAAGAAGTAGCTAAAATTTCGTAAGTCTCTTTATTAATATGTTTGATGGTAAGATTGGAGTCTTTTAAAACTTCAATGGTTTTCTCAAGCATAAGTTCTCTCGATATATTGTATTCTGTTTTGTTTCGGTATTTTGCAGTTAAAATATTTAAGTTGCTTGTAAAATAAGGTTTGAATAAAGGCCTGTTTCTTACAGTATAATTGAATATGAATAAAGTTCCTATAACAATTACCATTACCATGATGCCTAATGAAGGCTGATTAGTGTCTGTACATAATTTTTCACTAATAATAGGAACTGATAGAATTATTGCTAAAGCTAAAATGCGTTTTATATTTTCTTTCATAGTTGTTTTGTTTTATTGGTTAATAGCTGGTTATTTGTTTTTAATGGTAAATATATAAATTTACTAAAAACGTATAATAATTAACGATAAACGTTAAAAATATAATGAAAAAGATTTTCTCGAAAATCATTATTCACTACATGGTTTTGTGTTATATGAATTTTGTCAAATATGTTTTATGTAGGGTTAATAAGTTTATTGATATAAGTTATATACGAAGATAAAATCATGTAAATCCTGTCTAAAAAATAAACGGATGAAACGAGTCATGCTAAAATCTTTAATACACACGACAATGATTATAAAGGCGACTTCCATCCGACCAATTAAAAACAAATTATAAACGGATGAAACGCCCATGTTAAACAATTTTTAACACACACGAGAATGATTATATGA
>JAYEOD010000334.1:0-2355 GCA_034722575.1 Bacteroidota bacterium
CTGTTGATTGAAATTTAAGATGTCCATTTGATACTTCTATTGAAGAATCAACAATCAAATCATCTCTGCTTATAAAGTCAAGACTATCAATTTTATTACAACTTGTGGTAATAAATAAATAAATAAATAGATAAATAATTTTTTTCATAAAAAGGTTTTAATATAATTTAAAAATAGTATAGTGTTTTTTTAACAAGAAATAAACGTAAAATACATATGTTGATATTACTGCCTGCAGGGAATTTACTACAGGTCAAACACAGATAATGCTTAATTAAAGTGACGGCAAAATTAATGAATTGCACGAATTATTCAAGAATAAATCGAAATAAATCCTGTTATTGATTTAATGTCTCTGAAGTGTGTGTTTTTGTGTGGATTAGATTTTTTTTGATGGAGATTAATGTACTAACAAAAATAAAGAGAGGTTTTTTCTCTCTTTATTTTTGTTAGTTCTTCGTAAAGTTGTATTTATACCAAAAACATATCAAAATGAGTGATAAAAATCGTTTCTTTTTCTTATTTTTTTTCTTTTTCAGATATTTTCAGACTTAAGTCGTTAAGTTGTTCTTGACTTACTTTAGATGGTGAGTCGATCATTATATCGCGTCCTGAATTATTTTTTGGAAAAGCAATTACGTCACGTATTGAATCGCGACCTGCAAACAGAGATACTAATCTGTCTAAACCAAAAGCAATTCCACCGTGAGGAGGAGCACCATATTCAAAAGCATCTAATAAGAAACCAAACTGTTTTTTAGCCTCTTCGTCAGAAAATCCTAATAGCGAAAGCATTTTATTTTGTAAGTCGCGGTTAAATATTCTAATAGATCCGCCACCAACTTCGGCACCATTAATAACCATATCGTATGCATTTGCACGTACTTTACCCGGATCGGTATCTAGTAGTGCTAAATCTTCTGCTTTAGGAGATGTAAAAGGATGATGCATAGCATGGAATCGTTTTGAATCTTCGTCCCATTCTAATAAAGGGAAATCAATAACCCATAAAGCTGAGAATTTTTTAGGATCCATTAGTCCTAATGTCTCTCCCATTTCTAAACGTAGTGCGTTAAGCGCTTTACGTGCTCCGCTTGTAGTGCCTGCCAAAACAAGTAGTAAGTCGCCCGGTTTAGCATTAAATTTATCAGCCCACTCTTTTAGGTCTTCCTGAGAATAAAATTTATCTACAGAAGATTTAAAAGAACCATCTTCATTACATTTTACATATATTAATCCGTTAGCACCAACTTGTGGTTGCTTAACAAATTTTGTTAAGGCATCTAATTTTTTTCTTGTATATGAAGCACACCCTTCAGCATTAATACCAACAACAAGTTCTGCGTTATCAAATACTGTAAATCCTTTGTTCTGCGTTACATCATTCAGTTCAACAAATTTCATCTCGAAACGAGTATCGGGTTTGTCAGAACCGTATTGCTTCATGGCATCGGCATATGTAATGCGTGGGAATTTTTCAACAGAAATTCCTTTTACTGTTTTAAACAGATGACGTGTTAAATCCTCGAAAATATTTAAAATATCTTCCTGTTCTACGAAAGACATTTCGCAGTCGATTTGCGTAAATTCAGGCTGGCGATCGGCTCTAAAGTCTTCATCGCGGAAGCATTTTACCAACTGAAAATATTTATCGTAGCCCGCAACCATAAGCAATTGCTTAAAAGTTTGTGGCGATTGCGGAAGAGCATAAAATCCTCCTTGTGTTAATCGTGATGGTACAATAAAGTCACGTGCTCCTTCGGGAGTAGATTTTATCAAATAAGGAGTCTCTATCTCCAGAAAATCAATATCATTAAGGAAATTTCTTGTCTCGATAGTCATTTTATGACGTAAAATAAGAGTCTCTTTATTGATATTACGACGTAGGTCGAGGTAACGATACTTCATTCGTAACTCTTCGCCACCATCTGTGTTGTCTTCTATAGTAAACGGAGGAACTTTTGATTTGTTAAGAATAGATAATTCATCAATAATCATCTCAATTTCTCCCGTAGGGATATTTTTATTTTTATTGCTTCTTTCGGCAATAATTCCTGTAACGCTAATAACAAATTCACGTCCCAGCTTACGGGCTTGTTGACAAAGTTCTTGATTTGTCTCCATATTAAACACCAGCTGAGTAATTCCGTAACGATCACGTAAGTCAACAAATGTCATCCCGCCAAGGTCGCGAGAGCGTTGAACCCACCCGCTAAGAGTGACTTTTTGCTCAACATTTTCTATTTTTAATTCTCCACAGTTGTGAGTTCTAAGCATCTTTATTGTAGTTTTAATTCAAAGGCGCAAAGTTAAGAAAAAAAGAGAATAATCTGAATATCATTTTATTCACAGTAG
>JAYEOD010000335.1:0-2353 GCA_034722575.1 Bacteroidota bacterium
TGAATGATTGATAGGATTGAATGATTGATTGGATTGGATGATTGATTGGATGATTGATTGGATTGGATTGAATGACAATCAATGGCGCAAAGCAAATTACAATATAAGAAGTTTACTGCTACAATTGTCCGCAATAAATCGAATGGCTTATATCTTTTTCATTTATTTTACCATTTAAGATATTTTGTCCGTAGAAACTCAGATACACGTGAATATTGCTACAGCTATCCGGTATTTGCGGACACAATTCTAAGGAGGCATCATTGCGGACGGCTTTTCCGAAATAACTGCTGTGCCAACGCCTCGAAGGATCTACAAGTAATATTACTACTGCGTCATGGGCATAGGTTTGACGGATTTCGTATGTGTCTAGCCAGTTGATTTGCAGAATCTTGTTGCTAAAGTTCATTTCAACCTCCTTAGCAGTAGGGCGTGTGCCAATGGTTACGCGTACTTTATTATAGTCTAGTTCAATATCAGGATACTCGCCGCTAAAGGCATTGTTGAGGAGATAGGAAATGGCTGCAGAGTAAGCCGTACGTTGTTGGGCATATGCAGCAAAACCAAATTGAGCAAACTCTTTGATTGTTGATGCAAAAGCTTGAGCCAACTTGAACTTTTGGCGTGCTGCAAGTTGTTTGGGTGTGTTAGGTTGTTTTACTTTTGCAGGGAGTGTGCGTAAATAGTATTTCCCGTAACGATAACAACTGACTAGATTACCAATTTTGCCAGAGCCTCCTTCGTGAATTCCTTTTATTTTCATTATATGCTTTTATTAAGGTTTAAACCGTATCAGATACAATACAAATATATTATAAATCCGTTACAAAAGCAATACAAGTACGTTCAATAAACGTATTTATAACGTACCTGTAACGTACCTGTAACGTATTTGTTATGGTTTTAGTAGCTTTGAGCTAGTGACAATTAAGTAATGAAACCCTCAACCTCAGTTGTATATGGCTCGTTTCATGTTGAGGGGGAAGGTCAAAACAATTGTTTAAGAAAGAAGATAAGTTTTTGTAGTCACAACATCCTAATAGTTTATGTATGATTTTAATAATTATACAATAAGGTATAACTAGAAAGATATTAACATAATCGTATAAATAATTATGAATTAAAAAAAACATCACTATATTTGGTAATTCTTTTCACAAAACCACCATAGCCAATATATGTGACTGAGGAGGCGAAGCTGTGTGAATTCTTGATAATTAAAGCTTTTTTCTTCTTTTTCTTTTTTTAACTGTTTATATACTTATTTATCTGAAATGTAAAACAACTCTGAGAGGGCTACTAAGGGGCGTCTTTAAAAACTGTCATTTAATCCGCAGTTATCAGTTTGTTAATGTCTTTTTATTATTAGTATTTCGTCGTCCGAAAATTCCATCCATGCAAAGTCGTATACATGAATATATAATTTTTTGTATTGGTTCTTATGTGTGTGGGTGTGGTATTTGTAGTTGAATTTTTTTTTGTCAAGAGTTAATCGGGGTATTTTTTTTTGAGTTGTGTTTTTGCCCATCACTTCTAGTAATATAGATCTGTTGCGAGCCAATATTTTATTGATATCGGAAACGGCAACTGAGGTTACTTTGTTTAGTTTATGGTGATATTCTGTTTTGCAATAAACCGAACAAAATATTTTATCGCTTCTACCTACGATGGGTTTTTTACACATTTTACAAATCCGTGGCATCTTTTTTTAATAAAGGTACAATTTTTTTTATAAATCGTACCATATTTGTGTCATAACCGTTCGTAACCGTTTTTAACGGTTACGTTCTTTAATCCTCTGTTTTGTTGCGCGTTTTAACTGTTTTTTATATTTTTTTAGCTTATTTTTATATTAGAATTGATGTTTAGTAATTTAATTTTGTTGATATGAATATAATTATTTACTCTCCACATCTTAAATCAAAAAGAATTAAGGTTTTTATTCCTTACACAATGGAAGAGGAACGGAAGTTATTTAAATCTATAGACGGTAGGTTTTATCATAAACAACAAAATTTATGGAGTGTTATTAATACTGTGGATAATCTTAAATTGTTGAAAACCATTTTTAAAGGTAAGTATGAGGTGGTGGATCAGGTGAAGTCGGTTTCGATACCAAAATTTGTACTGAGTGATAAGTCGCTTGTTGCAATGGCTCTTACCGAACAAAAATTGATATTAAAGGCTTATAGTTTTAATACTATAAAAACTTATAAATCGGAGTTAATGTATTTTTTTAAGTATTTCGAAAATTTTGATTTGACAAAAGTTACAAAAGAGCAAATCGAGAGCTATGTTTTTTATATGATAACTAAGTATAAAATAGGCGAGAGCAAGCAAAATACAAGTATTA
>JAYEOD010000336.1:0-2353 GCA_034722575.1 Bacteroidota bacterium
ACTTACTTTTTTCTGGCTCTCTACTGCGTTTTTAAATTGCAACCACTCCTTAGCTTTATATACTCGTTTGCCGTATGAAGCATGTTGTTTTATCTCCAGATTATTCTCTCTTACAGTAACTTTTCCATTGTACGAAACAATATCTCCCTCGTTTTTAATTTTTTCTTTAAGATATTTTATTTCGTTATAATCAGGAAGTTTGATGTCTTCAATAATTTTTACATCTCTACTGCAGCGATCTCTAAAGCCATTTTTTTTCTCTTTTTGTGATGTGTTGAAATAAAGATGTCCCATAATGCCTTTGTATATACTTGTGCTGGAAATAGGATAATAAATCAAACCTTCTGTTGTTTTTATTGCATATGAAGGTATTTCAAAAGAGACTCTTATTTCAATTGGTCCATCTTGATGTAGGTAAGGTTTCCCGTACTTCATCTCAGTAACTCTCAAATTGGGACTGATTTTTTTCATCTCACGCGTTAATGTTCTCTCCCACTCTCGCTTAAAATTACTAGTGAAATTTCTTCTGATTCCGGCATCGCTTTGGCCTTCGGCAGTTACATATAGCTCTCCCGTGAGGTTGCCGAATTTATCTAACGAACCTTTTATATCCATAACAAAGTAGTGATTCATAGGATCTGAAATCGGCATCTTCATTAAATCAGCACCATTTGGAAGTCCCATCAGATAATTTTGTTGCTGCTCTGCACTCGACCATAACTCTCTTACAAAAGGAACCCAGGTTGGGTCAAGCATTTTAAATTCTCCATTAGAGAGTTTAACGGCTGTTACGCTATGGTTAAACTGGTCGGCAGGAATGCGATCTATTCGCGAACCGGCCATTGTCATTGCCGCATACGATTCAAAACCTGCTGCTCGAAGCATTGTTATTAACATACCAGCTTTGTCTTTGCAAACTCCGCAACGATCGGTAAAAGTCATATCTCCTGTGTGTAGAGTAAATCCTTCGCCTTCGCCCATCGAAATACCTGAATATCTGATGTTATCGGCAACCCAGTGAGTTAGTTTTGCTATAGAATCCATTTCGTTTTTAGCACCAATTAATATTTTTGCTACTTTTTTATCTATCTCCGGAGTGGAATTAAAGCTGCCAAAGTCTTCGTTTACACCATAAAACCACATCGACTTCGCCTCCCAGTCGGGACTGGTTGACATAAGTAATTTAGGACCTACATTGTCATTCGATACCATACGCGATTCTCGCGAAATAGGCATTATATTATCTTTTTCAAAAGTGTAACATATTTTTTCACCAATAAATTTTACATCTGTTTTAACAGGCTCGTTATAAAATTTGTATTGTACAGGTTTGGTGTTTGGCAGGCTTACGCTATATACCATTTTCAGAATAGGTTCTGAACCAAAAAATCTAACAATATCATAAAAATGTCCACGCATTGGTGGAATATATTGGTCGTCGTTGGTGTCGTTGGCTAATAGAGCATAAGTAAAACCTTTTTTAAACAGATTTACCTCTACGGCATCACCAACCTCTAAACGACCTACATTAATCATTTTTTCTCGGGCTCCCCAGTAAATTGCGCGGGCAGGTGCGGGGTAGTCTAATACAGTGTTTAAATTCACCTCTTCTACTGTGCCGTTATTGCGCCATATTTTTATACCGCGAATCTCTACATATGCCGAAAGAGGGTCGTAACCATATTTTATCACTCTAAGACGTTGTGCTCCTTTTGCATTTAACACTTTGTATAAGCGATGCGTATTAACAAAACTTAATCCACTCTCTTCCACATCTACATTAATGCTGTCGAAAACTACTAAATGCCCGGCATTTGGATGTTTTTCCGTGTCACCGGCTTTTTCAAGAATTTCGGGAATGGTTTGTGCCATTCCAAATACCACTGCAAAAAATAGTATTGCAGTAGCTATTACTCTTCTTTGTATCATAATTTTACATTTGTTTTTTTAGATTTGGTAAATGTAATGAAAATCATTTGAATTTATATTTCGCTAAATGTTTACTTTTGTTACAGTAATCCTTCGAGGTTTTTAAAATCTCGAAAGAGGTTAAAAAAATAGCATGAAATGGATGAACCGAGCCATATTTAAAAGTTTTAATACGCACGAAAATGATTATATGAGCTAACAGCCAACAGGATTTCGATAGATAAACCTTAAAGGTTTACAACTGTATTAATAAAAATAAGTAATTGGATTGGCATTCAGAAAAATGTTATTCAGCTTGCAGCGAAGCATTAGAGAGACCGGGAAGCTGAGAACTTGTTCGAAGATCACCCGGTCGAACTTATGCTTTGCAAAGAGATGGATAATATTTTTATGTAAGCCTTGATTTTTCCGTCCCTTTTTATCA
>JAYEOD010000337.1:0-2352 GCA_034722575.1 Bacteroidota bacterium
AAAGGCGATACAAAATTATTTGTAGGTACAGAATTTGGGAAGCTGTATTACTATAATGATATAGATGATAACCTGTCAGGAAATTTCAGGAAAGTGTCGGGCAATTATTTGTATTTAGATAAAGGGTGGAGAAGTTCGTATTCTGTCAGCGATTTTAATGGCGATGGTTATCCCGATATGTTGATAGGGAATTATGCCGGAGGAGTAGAGTTTATGAAAGGTGTTTCGCCGTCTCCAATTAGTATTGATGAGATAGAAGAGGGTTTTGCGATTAAAGTGTTTCCAAATCCTGCTAAAGAGATGATTACTATAGAAAGTAACGAGAATAAAGAGTTTGAGGTGTGTTTGTACTCTATAGAGGGAGTGATGATTAAAAACTTTTCTTTTAAAAACGCATTGCAAATAAATATTTCAGGTTTAAGTAGTGGGATTTATTTTGTCACAATATCTTATGATGATATAGTTACATACAGAAAAAAGATACTGAAAATTCAGTGACTGTCGTAGTCTTTTGTCCACAGATTCCGCAGATTACACTGATTTTTATTTTGTCATCGAATTACGCGAATTATACGAATTTTTTAAATCCACTGATGTGGGGGGATTAATTACGAATTGTCATTTAATGTCAGACTGGAGGTCTGAGATAAAATACCAAATAATATCTCAGACCTTCAATGTTATTTATTACTCCTTAATCCATTTCCCTATGTGTTGCACGGTGTTGTTTTTTATAAAGCGGTAAAAATATATTCCGCTGTTGATGTTATTTACGTTGATGGTTTTTTGGTTTTGCGATTGTAATACTCTTTTTCCCATTGCATCATAAAGCTCAAAAGTGAAAATATTCTCCTCTGTTTCGATGTTTATTATGCTATTGCCGGGGTTGGGGTAGAGGGAGATATTGGCTGATAATTCTAATGTTCCGGTATTAGTTACGCAGTTTGGGTCAAGTTTAGCGATATAAACATCACACTCGTGGTTTTGAGTATTACTATCAAAACGTGTACCGGCAATAACGCATCCACCTTCTTCTGTTGGGCAAATTGTACTCATAATATAGTATGCATCTCCACCTAAAAGCATTGTCCACTCTTTGTTTAAATCACTATCCAATTTAATGACAGGTAAATAGTTATTAGTCTCCGGAAATGAGTTGAATACTACATCTCTTGTGCCCCCATAATAAATCATATTATCAGCAATAGCAATAGAATTATATGATGCAGCATAATTATAAACATCTAATACACCAAAAGTTTTAAAGTTAATAGCGTTAAAATTACTGTCTAGTGTTTGAATTGCCATAAAACGAGTATCTTCATGTTCACTATATATACAGCTACCGGTATGTATTAACTTATTATTGTTATACCATTTACAATCCGTCATATGGTATATATCATGCTCAAAAGAGTTATGCAATTCAACTATTTCTAATTGATAATTTATTTCATACATCAGAAATCGACTATCTCTATAATCTAAATGCCCCGACAATAATAAATTTTCGTTATTAGGATTGTCTACTAAATTCCATATGAAACCATATATGCTCCATTCGCTAGATGTATAACTATTATCTTCTGGATTGAACATGCATAATTTAGTTATAGGCCAAACATGATTGGGAATATAAGAATAATATGCAATATAATATTTGAAATTTTTTTTAACCACCTTCATCCTACCTATTCTGGTAATATCCTCTAATAATAAAAATTTATTTTCGGAAATGATATTAAAATCATTGTCAAATTCGAGCATCCAAAGCCACTTTTTATCATTACAATGTAGTTTACCAATAGCAAAATAACCATTGTCTGTATATGATGAAATAATAGTGTTGATTAGGGATGCGGTATCTGGCTTAGCCAAGTCTTTTTGTAGTATAACTTCTCCATCTGAGGATATTTTAGTAAGCTTAGAGCTGGAATATTGACCGGGAGGAAAAGAAGTTATGCTTATAATATATGAATTATTATCTGCATTTACTATAGTGGAGACTTGTTCGTCATATTGTTCGCCAATTATTGTTTCAAACTCTACTTGAGAAAATGTGTTTGTGCTAAAAAGTAAAAAGATGATAAAATTTATAGAGAATAGTCTCTTTGTCATAATAGATTGTTTTTTTATAAAAGCCATCACAAGTATTTGTTTATACAAATACTTGTAAGAATGTAGTTAATTAATACATTTTTTTTTGATTTTGCATTTGTTGTTCGTCTTGTTTACTACATGATGTAAACAATAATGCAAAAAACACAACAATTATTGTGCTTCTTGTTAAAAAATTATTCATTTTTTATAATTTAAAATTAATAGTTTTATTTAACTGTAATATAGTTTCCA
>JAYEOD010000338.1:0-12101 GCA_034722575.1 Bacteroidota bacterium
AATAGAATAAATTCTGATGAATTATTCAGTTTTTCTTGTTTTATCATATGATAGTGCCCGTAGATATAATAATTTATATCAGGATTTTTAACAAGATGCTCCTTTGTGTAGTGATATAAAGGTATTTGGTTTAAAGAAAGTTCTTTATCCAGTTTGTTTTCTTTGGCGATATTTGAAAGACGACTTTGATGCGAGGAATATAATCCCAGTCGAGTACCTATATCCGGATGTATCCATTTGAAAGCCCACTGGAGAAGTTTGTTCTCAAAAAGCGATTTCATAAATTTATAATGTTTATCTCCGGGGCCTAATCCATCGCCGTGTGCTAATAAAAAGTTGGTGTTGTTAAAGTTTCTTACTTTAGGCTCTCGGTGTAGATGAACATTACACTCTTCTGAAAAATAGTCAAAAGCCCATATATCATGGTTTCCACGGAAAAGATGTATTATAATTCCTTTGTCTGCCAGCTCTGTGATTTTCCCTAAAAAACGGATAAATCCTTTTGGTACAACAGTTTTGTATTCAAACCAAAAATCAAAAATATCTCCCAACAGAAATATCTCCTGAGCATCCTCTTTTATCGTATCGAGCCATCTAACAATTTTTTTTTCTCTTACCAAGCTCGAAGCATAATCAGGTATCCCTAGATGAAAATCTGATGCAAAGTATATTTTTTTTCCTGTTTGAAGTGTAGTAGTTTCCAAAAGATTGGTTTTTTTTAAGCAAATATAAAAAGCGAAATAAAATATAAATTATTCCGTTTTTAATATTTTATTTTAATAACTATATATTTTGAATTAATTCTTTAATAATTATTCGTGCTTTTGGCTCTGCTTGTGCTGCGGCTTCAAGGACTTCTTCGTGAGAAATTTCTACTATTTTACCTGCTACACCCAGATCTGTAATCAACGAAATAGCAAAAACCTCTATTCCCATATGGCGTGCAACAATAGCTTCAGGAACTGTTGACATACCTACAGCATCTGCGCCAATAGTTTTTATGTAAGTGTATTCGGCAGGTGTTTCGTAAGTGGGCCCCGATACAGCGGCAAATACTCCTGTTTGGTATTTTATTTTGTGATGACGTGCAATTTTTTTTGCGGAATTAATATGCTTCTTAGTATAAATTTCGCTCATATCAGGAAATCGTGGTCCTAAGCGCTCATCGTTTAAACCTCTTAAAGGATTTTCCGGCATAAGGTTTATTTGATCTGTGATAATCATAATATCGCCAATGTCAAAAACTTCATTTAAACCGCCACTGGCATTAGAAAGGATTAATAAATCAATTCCAAGAAATTTCATCACTCTAATAGGAAAAGTAACTTCTTCCATCGAATATCCTTCGTAATAATGGAAACGTCCTTGCATTGCAACAACATTTTTATCACCTATCTTGCCAAAAATAAGTTGTCCTTTATGTCCTTTTACTGTAGAAATAGGGAAGTTTGGGATGTCAGAATATTTGAATGTCTTCTCAATTTTAATCTCTTCGCTTAATCCGTTTAACCCTGTGCCTAAAATAATACCTACCTCAGGTTTCTCACCAATCTTTTCTAAAAGAAAATTACTTGTTTTCTGAATTTTTTCTAACATACTTTTTTATAATTCGATCAAATTTTTGTTTTTGCTCTTTGTGAAATCCTATTTCCACAGAAATATAGTACAAAGGTAGCTCTTTTATTAATTCATTACCTTCGGCAGACATAATTCTCATTGCATCTTTTTCGGTAGTGATAATTGCTTTGTTCTTTGTAAAAGTATTGTCGAATATTTTTTTGATATTTAGAATATCTTTTTTTGAAAAATTGTGATGGTCTTTATATGATAAAGTGATTAATTCGTTGCATTTTCTACGAAGATGTTCTTCCAGCGGGTATGGATTCGCAATTCCGGATACCATAATAATGGTGCTGAATTTTTTAGCTTTTGTTACGGGTGATTTTTTGAAAACATGATTTAATTTACCGTATTTCAGGTATGTAGTAAATAATTCCTGATGTTCTTTAGGTTTTATCTCGTTATATAATCTACGTTTTGTAATTGGAGAAAGAACTTTAGGCATTTTTGTGATGATAATAATGTCAGCTCTTTTTGCTCCGGAACGCGATTCGCGTAATGTGCCGGAAGGAAAAAGATAATCGTTATTATATGTATTATGAAAATCAGTTAATAGTATCGATAATCCCGGTTTTATATATCGGTGCTGAAATGCATCGTCTAATAAAACAACATTTAAATAAGGATCTAGTTCTTGTAATTTTTTTACACCATGAACACGCTTTTCATCTACCGCAACAGTAATATTTCGGAATTTATGTTTGAATTGAGCCGGTTCGTCTCCTACTTCAAGGGCAGTGGCTTGCTGTTTAACAAGTTTAAATCCTTTTGTTTTCCGTTTATATCCACGACTTAAGGTGGCAACGTTATTGTTACTTTGTAACAAACGCACCAAATATTCAATATGAGGCGATTTTCCCGTCCCTCCCATATTAATGTTGCCTATACTTATAATAGGAATGTTAAACGACTTTGATTTTATAATTCCCCAATCAAATAATTTATTTCTAATTCCTGTTATTGTGCCATAGATAATCGCAAATGGTAATAGTAATATTTTCAGCATAATTGTTTATGTGGCGTGAAAGTACAAAAAAAAAATAAAAAGCAAAAATGTTTGAATCTTATTTTATGGTTATCTTTGTAGAAAGCTTAAGGTTTATTGCTAATAAAGCTTTGTAATTGATAAAATAATAAACATCAAAAAAAAAGTAACTATATGAAGATAAAAAAAATTCTCTCTTTTTTAGAACAGCATGCCCCACTGGCATTACAAGAATCTTACGATAATTCCGGATTATTGATAGGGGATAGTGATGAAGAAATAAAAGGGCTTCTTATTACTGTTGATGTTACTGAAGAGGTAGTGGAAGAGGCTATTAGCAAAGGGTGTAATTTGATAGTGGCTCATCATCCGGTAATTTTTACAGGATTAAAATCTATTACAGGAAAGAATTTTGTTGAGCGTGTTGCTATAAAAGCTATAAAAAATGATATAGCTATTTATGCAGTCCATACTAATCTCGATAGTGTATATAATGGAGTAAGTAAAATGATTTGCGATAGAGTAGGGTTGAAAAACCTTAAAATTCTTGATCCTAGAGATAATCTCCTGAAAAAAATTGTGGTTTATTGTCCGGTTGATTATGCTGATAAAGTTAGAGATGCAATATTTAGTGCCGGTGGTGGAGTTGTCGGAGAGTATGATAATTGTAGCTTTATAAGTAATGGTAAAGGAAGTTTTAGAGCCGGCGAAGGAACTGATCCTTTTGTTGGAGCGAAGAATAAATTGCATAAAGAGAATGAGGTAAAGATAGAAATTATTTTCCCTGATTATTCTCGAAATGCTGTTATTGCCGCTATGGCAGATGCACACCCATACGAAGAGGTGGCTTATGATATTCTTTCTTTGGAGAATAAATTTGATAAGGTGGGATTTGGTATGATTGGTGAATTGCCCGAAGAGCAAGAGGTAGATTGTTTTCTCTCTTTTTTAAAAGAGAAAATGAAAACAAATTGTATCAGATATAATAATGCTAAAGGAAAAAAAATTAAAAAGGTTGCTGTATGTGGTGGCGCAGGAAGTTTTTTAATTAACAAGGCGTTGTCGAAAAAAGCGGATGTATTTATTACAGGAGATATTAAATATCATGAATTTTTTGAGGCAGAAGATAAAATGGTTATTGCAGATATTGGTCATTTTGAAAGCGAACAGTTTACAAAAGAGCTTTTATATAGACTGATTTCGGAAAAATTTTCTAACTTTGCACTCAATTTATCTGGAATTAATACGAATCCTGTAAAATATTTATAAACAGCATATTATTATGGCTAAAAAAGCGGATAAGGTTATTGAAAAACAAGAGGAGTCAATAGAAGAAAGGGAGTTAAATCCTATTGAGAAGAAACTAATGGCTTTATACAGCTTGCAGAAGATAGATTCTCAGATTGATAAAATCCGTGTTATTCGTGGGGAACTTCCCCTTGAAGTACAAGATTTGGAGGATGAGATTGTGGGTTTGGGAACCAGAGTAGAAAAGTATGAAGGTGAAATTCAGGATGTTAGTGCTGCAATATCTGATAGGGAAAATCAAATAAAAGAGAGCGAAGAACTTATAGCAAAATATAAGGATCAGCAGATGAATATTCGTAATAATCGTGAATATGATTCTATTTCTAAAGAACTTGAATTTCAGGGTCTTGAAATTCAGCTTAGCGAGAAAAGAATAAGAGAGGGTAAGCAACAAAAAGAAGCTAAGCAGATTGAAGTCGATAAAGCTAAAAGGCAACTTGAAGAGAGACAGAAAGATTTGGATGCTAAGAAAAATGAACTTGATGAAATTATTTCTGAAACTGAAAAAGAAGAGGGCGAAATAATGAATCGTTCAAAAGTTCATGAGGAGCAAATCGAAGAGCGTTTACTTGCCGCTTATAAGAGAATCCGTGGTAATGCGAGAAATGGTCTTGCTGTAGTGCCTGTAGAACGTGATGCTTGTGGTGGTTGTTTTAGTAAAATTCCTCCTCAACGTCAATTGGATATTAAGTCATCGAAAAAAATTATTGTTTGTGAATATTGCGGACGAATTCTTGTTGATGATAGTATTGTTGATGCAGTAGAGCTAGAATATTAAAAAAATTAACGGAGTTCATTATTAATGAACTCCGTTTTTATTTCCTTAAAGATGTATAAGAAGAGTGGTTTCATATTCTTATTTCTTTTAGTGCCTTTCTTTTTAAAAGCGCAATTGCAATTTAATGAAAATTGTCGCGAAATTTACTCCCTGATTTCTGATTTCCAATTTAAAAAAGCTCAACAATTAATTGATGAAGAGAGAAATAGTCATCCTGATAATGCTATTGCTTTTTACCTTGAAGATTTTGCGGATTTTTTAAAAGTGTTTGTCTCTGAGGATAAAATAGCATTGAATATAGCATTAGAAAATCTTGATCTTAGAATGGAAAAGATAAAAGAGTGTGATGCCGATTCTCCGTATTACCTTTATTGTAGAGGAGAGATGTATTTGCATTGGGCTTTTACCAGAATGAAGTTTGACCAAAATGTTAAAGCGGTATGGGATCTTAATAAGGCGTATCGTTTATTTGAAAAAAATGAAAAAAAATATCCCGGATTTACTCCTAATAAAATTACGTTAGGATTATTACACGCTTTAATTGGTACTATCCCCGATAAATATACGTGGGTGGCAGAAATTCTTAGTTATAATGGAACTATAGCAGAAGGTCGCAAAGAAATATTATCGGCTATATATGATGCCGAACAGAGAGAAGAGTATCAGCATCTTAAAACTACAGCGATATTTATTCTGTCATTTATAGATATGAATTTGCTTAAAGAGATTCCTGAAGAGACTGAAAGATTATTCTACAATGAGTTTTCGGAGCGAAAAGTTTTGGGTAAACCATTAATGCTTTTTGTGTATTCTGATTTTTTTGCAAAAGAAAAGAAAAATGAGAAGGTGTTAAACGTTTTAAAACAATATCGTCCACAAAAGCAGGAGTATCCTTTTTATTTCCTTGTCTATTTACGAGGGCTGGCAAATCTTAATAAGCTTAATTTAAAGGATGCAAGAGAAGATTTTAAAGAGTATGTGTCTGATTTCGAGGGAAGACATTATATTAAAAGTGCATATCAGAAAATAGCATGGAGTTATCTTTTAGAAGGTGATACAATTAATTATTATCGCTTTATTAGAAAAGTGCGTGATAATGGATTTTGTTTGATTGATGCAGATAAGCAAGCAAAAAATGAGTTTGATAACAAAAAACAACCAATAACGTTTTTGCTTAAATCCAGACTGTTATTTGATGGAGGATATTTTTTACGGGCTTTAGAAACTCTTGAGAATGGTGCCGATTATTGTTATACTGATAACTGTACAACGGAGATGTATTATAGAAAGGCGAGGATTTTTGATGAGCTTGATGAGGCTGAAGAGGCTGTTTATTGGTATAAAAAGACTCTGGATACAGAAGGTGATTTGTCGAGGTTTTTTGTGCCTAATGCAGCTTTAAAAATAGGACAGATTTATGAGCGATCCGATCAAATTATTAAAGCCAGATATTATTATCAAAAGTGTTTAGATATGGATGGTTTTGACTACGAATTTTCTATACATAACAAAGCAAAAGCCGGTATGAATAGGACGGCTTTTTAATTATGTGTGGAAAATTTAAAAAGCCGACTCAAATTAATTGAATCGGCTTTTTTTTATGCCAAAAACAGATTAAAATTTATAGCTGAAAGTGAGTATAAACTGATTTGTTTCGTGGGTATTTGATGCGGAAGGAACGTATCCTGCATCATATATGTAATAATCGCTATCGTATTCGGAGTTAACAAATGCTAAATCGAGACCGAAATATCTGGTTTTATATCCTAATCCTAATGTTTTAAATTCTTTTATTGTTGTGCCATCTGCTGCAGAACCATAATTAGCATATCCACCACGGAAATAGAAGTTGTCGAATCGCCATTCTGTTCCTATTCTTAGGTTATTTTGTTTTGAATATAAATTATGGATATTGTTATTAGCATCTGAAAAATCGCCACCATCACTACTTAATTTTGCCGACGAGTAATCTACTGTCTCATAATCGATAGAGAGAAATCCGTTTTGTCCTATAAAAAATGCTGCGCTACCAATTAATCGTGCCGGTGTTTCAAGTTCGTAATTGTATTTTCCTTGTGGTGTTCCGGATGAGTAATGATCTCCATTGTCGAACGTAGAGGTCATATGAGCCGTCCAGTTATCTTGCATATCGTTATAAAATGTTGGCGTATGGTATGCGGCACCAAGTCGTAACCATTTAGTAGCTCTGAATATCATTCCAAGTTTTAGGTTTATCCCTGTTCCTGTGGTATGTAATGTTTCTGTTCTTGTTAAAGAGTTAAAGTATTCAGAATTATTTTGTGTGTCAAATTCTTTATAAATAACCTCTCTTGTATAGTCTATTGTAGGAACCCCTATAGTGGTACCGAAATATAATCTGTTTTTGTAATTTCCTGAAAAAGAGATTGTCATTTCGTCGATATAACCTCTTGTTTCTGTAATTATGCGCTGTGTAACCTGTCCCCCCGGTAAATCTACTGTCCAAAGGTATGCATTGGTAGTATCTCTATCGAAAAGTAAATCTGTTTCGTAAGCTAAGTAAGTATCAAAAGCATACATATTATCGGGTGCTTTTCCTACATTACCAAAGTTGTTTGCGTAATCAGCGTATCCTGTTAGGATAGATGTTTCAGTGTTAAATCCTTCTGTGTGGATGCCGTTATTAAAGTCTATTAGTCGATTTTTACCAATACCAAATTGAAAATTGTTCCATCCTGAATATTTACCATGTTGGGTAAATGATAATATTACTCCAAAATTTTGTAATGCAATATCGTATTGCGACTCTTCGTGGTTTTCTCCGAAAAATGTGGAGTTAGTGACGCTGTGATTAATTGCAGGCGAAATGGTAAATTCAGATGAGCGATAAAAACCCATCCCGGCAGGGTTTGTGCTTAGGGTAGAGAAATCGCCACCCACTGCGCCAAAAGCTCCTGCTACACCCATACTTCTTGCTGTTCCTCCAAATTCTATTTGCGAATATCGTAGGGCATCTGTTTGGTTTTGAGCAAATACGCCTGATAGTAGAAAGGAGAATATTAATATTAATGTTGCTTTTTTCATTTTTATAGATTTTAATTTTAATAAACTTTTTTTACAAACTTTCAACTATTATTTACGACTACTGCTTCTTCTTGAGCTGTTGTTACTACTTGAAGAACTGCTACTTCTGCTCGATGAACTGTTATTGCTTCTGCTTCTGCTTGGTGAGCTATAACTGCTGCGAGAAGAATTCGAGCTCCTTCGTGGTGCTGAGTAGCTTGATTTTGAACTCGAACTTCTTCGTGGTGCAGAGTAACTTGAATTCGACCTTTTTTTACTTGGACTAGTATATGATCTACTACGTGGATTTGTTGCACTCCTGTTAATAGAATTATTATTTCGTGTAGAAGGTCGTACATACCTTTTGCTATTATTTTGTGTTGGCGTAGCTATACGAGTGTTATTGTTTGTGTTTATTACGTTACTACTGTTTCTGGTAGTTCTGTTATTTTCAGGTTTTACATATGATCTGCTGCTTGGGTTTGTATATTGTTTACTCGACCTTGGCTTTGCATAGTTTGGTGTATTATACTGTTTCGGTTTAGAAAAACTGCGATTGTTATTTTCTGATGGTCGTACATATCTTTTCCTTTCAGATGCATTTCTGTTATCTATTGTAGCTCTAGTGCTACTTGGTTTAACAGGCTTTTGACGAGCATTTTCTACATTACCGGCTCTGCTATTACGAGAAGTAGAGCTGTTTATACGACTGTTTGTTGGGGTAACAACATTTCTTCTATTAGTAGAATTTGTATTCCCTACAGCAGCGCGTCCTCTTGTTCCTGAAACATTTGCATCTCTTCTGTTAGATGAAGTACCGATTCCTGTATTATTGCGGTTGTTTGATGAATTACGTTCTGTTCTGCTTTTGTTTATTGCAGCTTCGTATCTTTCACCAAAGGAAGAACCACCATTAGCCGGAGATATAGTATTGCGTCTTGTTCTTTTGTTGCCGGAAAATCCGGAGTTATTATTGTTGTTGCGACTATCTCTGGTTATTCTTCTTCCGTAATAGTGTGAGTTATGGTCGTAACTATTGTAATAGTTTATGCTTGTTCCGCCATAATACCCGCCATAATATCCGTCATAATATCCGTCGTAGTATCCATCGTAATACCCCATGCCGTATGATCCGTAAGGAGAATACCAGCAATTGTAGAAACTAGAACTTCTTCTGTACCAACTAGGTCCTATCCAAAAATAGCTTCGGTGTGAAGGGTAATGTATATATGCATAAGAAGGCCACCACCAATCATAGCCTAAATAGATACTTGTTCCGTATGAATATGGGTTGTAGTTATACCAGTAAGTGTTAGTATAAAAATTAGAGTAATAACTATCGTGATAATATGGTGTATGAAATCTTTTTATTCTTGCAGAATAAGAGTAGTCATAATAATCATCATATTCAGCATCGCTTTCAATATATTGAGTTGAGTCAGGTAATGCCTCTATAGTTTTATCTGAATAGTCATTTGCGGGTACATTATTATTTTGTGCCGCCTCTTCTTTATAAGTATATTCATCGCGATAAGCGGTGGTATTATCGTTATTTGATGAGTTGTTATCAGATATTTTTTGTGTATCATTTTTTTCAGAAGGAATGTAATAAGTGTCATCGTACGGTGGTGAACTTAATTGGTATGATGAAACACATCCCGTAAGGAAAAGAATTGATGCCGTTGCTAATGTTGTTAATAAAGTTCTCATGACGTAACCTCCTTTATGTTGTTTTTTTAAATATATATTAGAATCTATGTTTTTAATATTTTTCATACTTTTGCATTTTTATAACATCAAGATTATAACATCAAGATTTACTAAGAAAATACAAATACTATACCAGAATATATATTATGGCGAAAAATTTTGTAACGAGAGAAGAAAATTACTCTCAGTGGTACAATGAAATTGTAATAAAGGCTGATTTAGCAGAGAATTCGGCAGTGAGAGGTAGTATGGTGATAAAACCATATGGTTATGCTATTTGGGAGAAGATGCAAGCTGTTTTGGATAAGAAGTTTAAAGATACAGGACACTCAAATGCTTATTTCCCGTTATTTATCCCTAAATCATTTTTTTCTAAAGAGGCCAGTCATGTTGAAGGATTTGCTAAGGAATGTGCTGTAGTAACTCATTACAGATTGAAAAATGATGAAAAGACCGGAGAAATTGTTGTTGATGAAGATGCTAAATTAGAGGAGGAGTTAATTGTTCGCCCTACGTCAGAAACTATTATCTGGGATACTTATAAACGCTGGATACAGTCATATAGAGATCTTCCTATTCTTGTTAATCAGTGGGCAAATGTTGTTCGTTGGGAGATGAGAACCAGATTGTTTTTGCGTACAGCTGAATTTTTATGGCAAGAGGGACATACTGCTCATGCTACTGAGCAAGAGGCTATTGATGAAACAAAAACAATGTTGAATATTTATTCGGATTTTGTTCAGGAGTGGATGGCTATGCCGGTATTAAAAGGTACTAAATCGCCAAACGAACGATTTGCCGGAGCTGTAGAGACATATTGTATTGAAGCGTTAATGCAGGATGGTAAGGCTCTTCAGGCTGGTACGTCGCATTTTTTAGGACAAAATTTTGCTAAAGCTTTTGATGTAAAATATGTTACAAAAGAGAATAAACAAGAGTATGTATGGGCTACATCGTGGGGTGTTTCTACTCGTTTGATGGGGGCTTTAGTAATGTCGCATTCTGATGATAATGGGTTGGTGTTACCTCCAAAATTGGCTCCGATTCAGGTTGTTATTGTTCCTGTTTTTCGTAGTGAGGAGCAGTTTAATGCTATTGCTGAAAAAGTATTTCCTCTAAAGAAAGCTCTTGAAGAGAAAGGTGTTTCTGTGAAATTTGACGATAGAGATACTCAGAAACCGGGATATAAATTTGCCGAGTGGGAGTTTAAAGGTGTTCCTGTACGTATTGCAATAGGGCCTCGCGACCTTGAGAATGGTACTGTGGAAGTGGCTCGTAGAGATACTCTTGAAAAAGAAATTTATAAACTTGAAGATATAGAGAATAAAATTTCTCATCTGTTAGATTCTATTCAAGAGAATCTTTTTCAAAAGGCTCTTGATAATAGAACAGAAAAAACATATTTTGCCGATACATGGGAGGAGTTTGTTGATTTAATTGAAAATAAAGGCGGATTTATTTATGCGCACTGGGATGGTACTGCCGAAACAGAGCAAAAAATTAAAGAGGCTACAAAAGCTACTATTCGTTCTATTCCTTTGGATGCTAAAGAGGAAGAGGGAAAATGTATTTTTACAGGAAAACCTTCGAATAAGAGAGTGGTTTTTGCAAAAGCATATTAGTAGTGAATAAATAATTATATTAAAGCTATCCTTTATGGGTAGCTTTTTTTTTATACTGCTATCAGTATTTTGTATCTTTGTGTGAAATAAATAAAATTGTAATGACAAAATTAAGCGTTAACATAAATAAAATTGCCACAATTAGAAATGCCCGAGGAGGAAGTGTGCCTGATATTTTATTAGCTGCTAGTAAATGTGAGGAGTTTGGTGCTGAAGGAATTACTGTTCATCCGCGCCCTGATGAACGACATATCAGATATCAAGATGTGCGCGATTTAAAGCCTATATTAAATACAGAATTTAATATTGAGGGTTATCCGGTAGCAAGTTTTATTAAATTGGTGAAAGAGATAAAACCTGCTCAGGTTACTTTGGTTCCTGATCCACCTGATGTTTTGACTTCTGATGCCGGTTGGGATACTATTAAAAACGAAGAGCTGCTTAAAAAGGTTGTTGATGATTTTAAGGCGGAAGGAATTAGAACGTCAATTTTTATAGACCCGGATGAGAAGATGATACGTAATGCTGCAAAAATTGGTGTTGATCGCATAGAGTTTTATACAGAGCCTTATGTTACTAAATATGCCGAGAATCGTGAAGAAGCTATTGCGCCGTTTGTTGCAGCAGCTAAAGTAGCTAATGAAGTCGGTCTTGGTATTAATGCAGGACACGATTTGGATTTAGTGAATCTGAAGTATTTTGCACAAAATATTCCCGGATTGTTAGAGGTGTCGATAGGACATGCTCTTATTAGTGATGCTCTTTATTTTGGATTGAAAAAGACGATAGAACTTTATCTTGAAGAATTAAAGTAGTATCAAAAACATATGAATCTGTTTTATCGACATATTGGTAGTGGAGAGCCTGTAATTATTTTACATGGTTTTTTGGGGCTTTCGGATAATTGGCTTCCTTTTGGAAAAAAATTAGCTGAGAATTTTTCTGTTTATATTCCTGATTTAAGAAATCATGGACTCTCTCCTAATACAAATTTGTTTGATTATCCCTCTTTAGTTGATGATTTAGAAAAATTTAT
>JAYEOD010000339.1:0-2348 GCA_034722575.1 Bacteroidota bacterium
AGATTTTCTATGTTAACTAATCCTTATTATAGATGACATAAAAATATACAATGAAAATAATAATTAAAAATAGTTTTATCTTATTAATTGGCTATTTCGGTTTAATGGTGCCACTCTATTTTTAAGAAAAATAATTGTAGTTTTATTTGAATAAGACCTTACAAAGCCCTAAATTTGATTGCCTTTTAATAATTTACAGAGGTTTTAGACGGACTGCTGTTGGAAACCATTTTAGAATAAAAGCATCTAATTAAAATAACAATATGAACACAGATGAAAAATAAAACTTTTTTAAGTCCAATACAAAAATTTATTAAAGCTGAAAATTTTAGCGGAATACTGCTTTTTGTTTCAATGGTTCTTGCATTGATTCTTTCCAATTCACCAATAAGAGAATACTTTAACTCAATATGGGATTGTGAAATTGGGATTACATCTGATAACTTCAAGCTTGTAAAACCATTAATATTATGGATAAATGATGGTTTAATGGCAATCTTTTTTTTTCTCATTGGTCTTGAAATAAAAAGAGAAATCCTAATTGGGGAGCTAAACTCTTTAAAAAAAGGTTCTTTGCCAATTTTTGCTGCCATAGGAGGTATGGTTATACCTTTATCACTGTTTTTAGTTTTAAATAATAGTTCTGAAACAATAAATGGGTGGGGTGTTCCAATGGCTACAGATATTGCATTTACTTTGGCTATATTGAAATTACTTGGGAACAAAGTGCCTTTAAGTTTAAAAATTTTTCTAACTGCTTTTGCAATAATTGATGACATTGGTGCAGTTCTGGTAATCGCAATATTTTATACAGGTGATATATCTTGGTCACTGCTATTATATGCAGGAGTATTATTTATAGTTCTTTATTTATTATCATACCTAAGAATTCACAATAAGTTGGTATTACTTATTTTTGGAATTTCTATTTGGATTTTATTCCTAAAAGCAGGTGTACACCCTACTATTGCAGGGATATTGATAGCATTTGCAGTTCCTATAAGACAAAGAATTACAGAGTTTAGATACGCCCAAAAACTTGAAAATATTATCAAACAATTAACGGCGTCCAACAATACAAACAAATCACCTGTATTGTCAAAAAATCAGATAGAGGAAATAGACAACCTTGAAGAATGGACTAATAAAGTGCAATCCCCATTACAACAATTAGAACATCGTTTGCATTATTGGGTAGCTTTTCTAATAATGCCCATATTTGCTCTTTCAAATGCTGGGATTTACTTTTCGAGTGAGATGGTTATTGATGTTTCTTTAGCTTTGAATATAGCCGTATCATTATTTCTAGGAAAAGCAATTGGAGTATCGCTATTTTCATATTTTAGTATTAAATTAAAAATTGCTGTACTACCCAAACATACAAGTTTTATAGATATAATAGGCGTGGCAATACTAGCTGGAGTTGGTTTTACAATGTCACTATTCATTGGAGGTTTGGCATTTAACAACAATGATATTTTTATGAATTCAGCGAAAATTGGAATTATTGCAGGTTCTGTTGTTTCCGGAGTTGTTGGATACATTATATTAAAGCTGTCAATTATAAGAAAAACGGTTTCCAACACCTAAGCATATAAAAATTCCGTAGTGCGTAGCATCTACGGTTTTTATATATCATCAGTTGTTTATATATTTTAGACATTATTATTGTATTACGCTTTATGGTCGTTTAAAATTATTTTAGTACTATTTACTCATCAGATGCTAATACTAAACCACCATCAAGATACTGAAAATAAAACAGTTTTTTTCGCCCTGTTTTTATTCAAAAAATTATTCCGTAACTATGGCTGTGCAAAAAAATGTGAAGAAAAACAAATATAATTTATTTCTTGATCAGCATATTTATAGCGGTTTAGTATAATTTACTTTAATTATTGGCGAAGCTTTAGTGCTATGTTAAGAATAAACTGGCGCTACCAAGTTTTGCCCTTTTTGCTTTTAACTTCATCACAAATTTTAACCAATAGCTATTGCTATGCTGAAAATTTCTTCTTCTGGCTTTTGAAACTTTTTCTGGAATGAGTTACCCAATCCATTTTATATAAAGACTCCTTTAGAGAATAGAAATATTCAGCAGAACTTGTGTTTTTTAAATCCCAGAACTGCAATTTATTATCTTTATAATACATCTTTAGATAGAAGAGAACCTTCTTACTTAATTTTTTACATATTAGTATCGTGAGTTGGTGACTTTTGGGTTTTAGGAGCGATAGTATGACTATAAGCAAATTATTATAGAACGAATCTTTTCAAAAAGAATTTGTAATTTTGTGGCGGATAAAAAAACAGACTATGTTTGAAGATAGAAATAATCGTACAGAAAT
>JAYEOD010000340.1:0-12083 GCA_034722575.1 Bacteroidota bacterium
TATCTTGTATTATAGGGATAGCATAGATATGAATTGCGAAATTTTTGATGGTCATACTCATCCTTGTATCTTGTATCCCGATAATAGATCAGAGTGTGTTGTAGTAGATCCAAATTCTGCGCAAAAAACATTAATTGATCTTGAAAATTATTTAAATAGATAGTGTAATGAGACTGAGGTTGAAGATGAAAAATGATGAAGGTAAAATAAGGAGTGACAAGGCGACTCGTGATGTAAACAACGAAGAGCAAACAAAAACATCTTATAATAACTGTTTTTTGCAATACAAATCATTAGTTTTTATGTAATTGTGTTTATAGCTTATTTAAATAGAAAAAAATCATGCAGAAATTAGTTTCTTTTATAGTAATTGTATTTTTATTTGGGTGTGCTAATGAGAATCAGCCAAACCGAGTTAATAATAATGTGCTGTCTCAAACGCTTATTGCTGCAGATACTTTAGTTATACCTGCTCCTTTTCCGTCTATACCTCACACGTACTGTCTACAAGTTTTAAAAATCAATAATGTTAAATACCTTGCCCGAAAAAGTGATAATACAAATAGTATTGAGCTGATAAATTTAAAGACAAAAAAGATTGAAGAAAAGTGGGTATATAAATTAGAAGGACCTGATGGAATTGGTGATATGAATGGGTTTTATATATTAAATCGTGATACAATATTTGTTGGCGGTTTATATCGTACTTGGATAAAACGGAGTAATTCAAAAGGAAAGATTTTTAAAACTATAAGTCTTGATAAAAATTCTGTCGGAAAACGTAGTAGCATATATCGAGTAGAGAGTAGGATTTCTACTAGAAAACCGATATTGAAATGTGGTAGAGATTTATTTATTCCGGTAGATGAGTGGAATAGTAATAAGTATGAAGTGACTGATGAACCGGTAATTTTTTATGCTAAATATCATATAGGAGCGAATTATTGTAGTCTTGTAAAATTACCATTTCCAAAAGTATATCAAGGCAAAATATGGGGTAATTTTTTAATGATTAATTCAAGTGTCTATAACGAAAGGACTGAGCAAATTGTATTTTCGTTTTCGCTTTGTAACGATTTGTGTACGTATGATATAGAGGCTGATAGTATGACAGAGCATCCTAATGGGTATTTGAATGAAACTTTTGTTACTAAAAAGGCATCAGACAATTATATACGCTATGTGTTAAAAAATCCCTATTTCAGTCAAGTGTTATACGATAAATACCGTAATGTGTATTATCGTTTGTATTTAGAGGCTATTCCCGAAGAGCGAATGAAACAAGTGGATTTAAGAATTATGCATTATGCACCGGCAACAGTTTATATTTACGATAGTACATTTAAGGTGATTGGGGAAAAGCGGCTTCCTGTAAATAAGCACTTTTTATTTGATTATTTTGTTGATGAAAAAGGACTTTATATTAATAACTATCATCCTGCAAAAGAAAATATTAAAGAGGATGAAATATCATATACATTGTATAAATTAACAGATATGTAATTATGGTAAAGAGGTATATTTTTTTAGTGGTTTTAGCGACTTTATTGTTTTCTTGTAAGCAGTCATATACTGATGATACGCAAAAATTTAAAGAGTATCTTCAGCAATACCATCATAAAAAGATGTTATCTGAAGGATTGTATATAGTGTTGCCGGTTTATGCATGCGATGTTTGTATAGAGCAGATAGTAGATGAGTTGAGAGCCAAAAATCATGTTAATCATGTAAATCCTGTCTAAAAAATAAACAGATGAAATATTTTGTATAGAATAAATTGTTTGCACCTAAAAAAATAATTTTATATCTTTGAGTATGATAAAAACACACCGCCTTAGTCTGATATTTTTTTTGTTATTATATTTAATAGCGTTAACCGGATGTTCGCATTCTGAAGCCAGTGATAACGATGTTGAAAAAGCCAAAAGCAAGTCTGCTCCTGTTGCTGTAAAAGTAGCTGCGGTGGAAAAGGGTTCTTTTCAGAGAGAAATTATCAGTAATGGATTGGTTACTCCACAGCAAAAGGCCACATTGAGTTTTGAGCGTGGTGGTATATTGCAATCGTTACGGGTAAAAAATGGTTCTGCAGTACAAAAAGGCGACACTTTGGCTGTGCTTAATAAAAGTCAGGTGTTGTTAGAAAAGAAAAAAATCGATATCCAAATTGAAAAAGCTTATGTGGAACTACTCGATTTGCTTATTACTCAACAGTATAATAAGTTATCGGATACTGCTTTTCTATCGCACGAAAAGAGAACTAATTTGATGATAAAAAGTGGATTGTTAGACGCTAGAAGTCGTATGCAAGAAAGTAATTTGCGATTGCAACAATGTGTTATAACAGCTCCTTTTTCGGGTAAAGTAGCCGATGTGGAGGTGATGGAACATAATCGGATAAGTGTTGGCAAGGAGTTGTGTGTTTTAATTAACGATAAACATTGGTTAACAGATTTTTATTTAATGGAGTCGGAATTGCAGTGGGTACATAACGGACAAATTGTCGAGATTATTCCTTTTGAAGATAATTCTACTGTTTATCCCGCTACTGTTTATACTATTAATCCTATGGTAGATAAAAATGGACTGGTGAAAGTACAAGCTCTTTTACACAATGGGAGTTCTAAACTTGTTAATGGCCGTCATGTAAAGGTAAAAGTTATAATAAAAGTCCCTAATCAAATTATAGTTCCTAAAGAGGCATTGGTGTTGCGATCTAATCGCGAGGTGGTTTTTCTTTATAAAAAAGGTCTCGCTAAATGGGTTTATGTTGATGTTATGGAAGAAAACGAATCGAAACTCTCTGTTAAAGGAAAATTGCATCGGGGCGATGAGGTTATTATTACAAATAATATGAATTTATCGCACGATGCTGAAGTGGAACTTAAATAAAATGGTCTTATGGTGAGTTTTTTGGTGAAACGACCTATTGCCGTGTTGGTGTCTTTGGTTGCTTTTTTGGTTCTGGGGTTTATTACAACGCAGCAGTTGCCGGTCTCTCTGCTTCCTTCTATCGATATCCCCGAAATATCTGTTCAAGTGGATAATCCAAATATGGATGCTTTGGACATGGAAAATACAATAACTAGAAAGATGCGTGCCGGTCTTATGCAGGTCAGCGGTCTCGACAAAATATCGAGCAAATCGCGCGATGGGCATAGCTTTATCCATATGCGTTTTAATTATGGCACTGATATCGACTATAGTTTTATGGAGGTTAATGAGAAAATTGATGCCATGATGCGATGGTTGCCAAAGACGACTTTACGTCCGGGAGTTATTAAGGCTAGTGCTTCCGATATTCCTGTCTTCGATATTGCTGTTACGTATAAAAATAGCGAGCAACAAGATTTTCTTTCTCTGAGTGAGTTTGTTAGTCGAATAATTCGTCGTCGTATAGAGCAGCTGCCCGAAGTTGCTATTGCCGATATGAGCGGTATTACTAATCCACAAGTGGTTATTACGCCTATTCCCGAAAAACTGCATGCGCATAATCTTACTATTAATTCGCTTACTAATGCTTTTCGGCAGCAAAATACACGCTTGGGAGCTGTAACTTTGCGCGATGGTTTTTATCAGTATGCTGTAAATATCCGCTCGCAAGCCTCTTCGCCAAACGATATCGAGAATATTATGCTAAAAGCAGGTAGTCGTATTGTGCGTATGAAAGATGTGGCTGATGTGTCGATAGAGCCGAAAGCAGAACAGGGTGAGTTTTTATTTAATGGTAAAAAAGGCGTTGTATTGTCGATAATAAAAAATAGTAATACCCGAATGCAGGATCTGCAACTAAGTTTTTCGCATCTGTTAAAAGAGTTACGAAACGATTACCCGAACTTGGAGTTTTCGCTGTCGCGAGATCAAACTCAATTGCTTGATGTATCAATAAATAATTTGAAACAAAATCTTGTTTATGGTTTTGTACTTGCTTTTTTATTGATGTTTTTGATGCTTGGTAGTTTTCGTTTCTCTTCGCTGATGGCTATTACTATTCCTGCTTCGCTTGTTATTACTATGCTGGTGTTTTATCTTGTGGGATTAACTATAAATATTATTTCCTTATCGGGATTAATACTTGGGGCAGGTATGATGATTGATAACTCTATTATTGTTATCGATAATATTACGCAATATAGGCAGCGAGGCGATAAACTGTTTGCTGCTTGTGTAAATGGTACTAACGAGGTTATTCGTCCGTTGATAACTTCGGTGTTAACAACGTGTGCTGTTTTTGTTCCTCTTATATTTTTAAGTGGTATTTCAGGGGCGCTGTTTTTCGATCAGGCTACAGCTATTGCAATAGGATTAATTGTTTCGTTGTTGGTATCGATATTAATTATTCCGGTGTTGTATAATCTTATGCATAATGATAAAGATATTGTAAAACGTATTATAAATTCTCGTTTTCGTTTGGTAAATGTATATGAAAAGGGTTTAAAAGTTGTTTATCCTAATAGAAAAATATTTGTTCTTATCTTTTTATTGTTTGTTCCTGCCGGATATTATCTCTATCAAAATATTGAAAAACAACTTATCCCCGAAATTACTCATAACGATTTTGTAGTAAAACTCGATTGGAACGAGAAGGTTACTATGGAAGAGAATTCCGGAAGGTGTAAAGATGTATATCGATTTTTGGAACACGATATTAATGATATGACGTTTTTTATCGGACAACAACAGTTTTTGCTGAATCGTGAGCACGAAAATAGTATTTCGGAAGTGGATATAGTTGTTGCTGTTGCTGCTGCCGAATTAAAACAAGTACGCAATAATTTGAGTAACTATCTGAAATCGTATTATCCTGCCGCTACTTTTACAATACAAAATACACGCAATGTGTTCGAGTCTCTATTTCAAACTTCCGAGCCGCCATTGGTTATAAAGTTGAGAAATCGTTTTAATGATAATCTTCCTGAAAAAGTTATTGTTGATGAATTACTTGTTGATAAAAATGTTTTTGAGCAGGAAAATAGTATGGCGCTTAAAGAGTCGTTGGTGCTGGAGATAGATTTTGATAAGCTCTATCTTTATGATGTGCCATATAATCAGCTGTTAAATAAGTTGAAGTCGGAATTACAGGCTAATAATTTTAGTCAGGTGGTTTTTAATCAACGTTTAATCCCGGTGGTGTTGAGTTCTGAATCGCCACGATTACATCGCATCTTAAAGAAAAGTTTTGTACGTAATAATAAAGGCGTGTTAATTCCTTTACGCGATTTGTTGTCGATACATCATCAGCAAACATATAAAACAATTCCTGCCGATCGGCAAGGAAAATATGTGCCGCTGATTGTAAATATTGAGGGGAAAGATATCGTGCAAGCAAAGAGTACTGTCGAACAAAAGTTACTAAAATATCCCAACTTGTCGTACGATTATGCCGGTTCGTGGTTAAGAAATTTAAAAACTAATCGCGAATTGATGTATGTGTTGTCTATTTCGGTGTTGCTGTTATTTTTTATTCTTGCAGCGCAGTTCGAGTCGCTGATTCAGCCATTTATAGTGTTGTTGGAGGTTTTTATAGATATTGCCGGAGCCTTACTGCTATTAAAATTATTTGGTGTCTCACTTAACGTGATGTCTGCAATAGGTATTATTGTAATGAGTGGTATTATTATTAACGACTCTATTATAAAAGTAGATACTATTAACAGATTACGAAGTACGGGAATGGGAGTGGAGCAAGCAGTTTATGAAGCCGGATATCGTAGGTTTAATCCTATTGTAATGACTAGTTTGACTACTATTTTGGCTTTAGTGCCTCTGTTTTTTACTTCCGGATTGGGTGTTGAACTGCAATTGCCTCTCGCTATTTCGGTTATTGGCGGTATGTCGCTCGGAACAATAGTGAGCTTGTATTTTATTCCTGCTTTTTATGGTTTGATTTATGATAGGGGGAGAGGATGAGTAGATCACAGAGAACGGAAAATAACGTTCGGAAATCTGCGCAAAGCAACTCGTTTTCGATACTAATAGTGTTTTTTGCTTTAAGTATTGCTGGGCTGGCGTTTCTTCCGGTATTGAAATTGCAACGTAATCCTACTCGTGCAATTCCTCAAATTACAGTTACATGCCATTGGTTGCTATCGTCTCCACAGTCTGTTGAACAGCAAATTACTACGCCGCTTGAAGGGGTTTTGAGTACTGTTTCGGGTATTCAGAAAATGACATCGCGTACCAATAGAAATTCTTCACGAATAACGCTTTTTATTGATAAGGATAGAGTGCTGGAAAAAGTACGTTTCGAGGTTGCTACTGCCATACGAAGGGTTTATAGTAAATTGCCTCAAGAGGCTTCTTATCCAATTATTTCGCTTAATAATCCTGATGAAAAAAAAATTAATGAGCCGGTATTGATATATACACTACAAGGTAATTGTAGTGGCCCTCAGCTCAGAAAATATGCCGAAACAGAGTTGACTGAGTGGTTTCACGGTATCGCCGGTTTGGGTGATATTAAAGTGCATGGCGGTGGTAAAAAGGGCTTGTTTTTGCAATACAATCAAGAAAAATTACAGCGGCTACATCTTTCGCGAAATGATATTATAAGGGCTTTAAGTCAGTATCTTCAACGGGTTTCGGTTGGGTTCTCTTTCGAGGATAGTAGTAATGACCAACAAATTTCTGTGGTGATGCAACATGGTGATGCGGATATTGTTTGGAGTGATGTTGTAATAAAAAATTATCATGGCAGATTGATATATCTTACTGATGTTTGTAAGATTGTTGAAAAACAACGACAACCGGATGCTTACTACCGTGTTAATGGGTTAAATGCGGTAAATATGATTTTTTATCCATCTGCTACAGCAAATCATATTGTATTGGCAAAAGAGATAAAAAATGTTTGTGAAAATATTAATACACAACTTCCCGAAAAATACTCTTTTTTGCTTTCGCTCGATAATGTAAAATATATTAGTAACGAACTTTCGAAAATAGGATGGAGAAGTTTGTTTACGGTAGTTATTCTTTTATTATTTGTTTTGATAATTAGTCTGAGTGTTAGATATATGACAGTAATTATGATTAGCCTGGTGGTGAACATCACGTTAAGTTTTTCGTTTTATTATCTGTTTGGCATAAATATACATCTTTACTCTTTGGCGGGAATAACTATTTCGTTGGGATTGATTATAGATAATAGTATTGTGATGATAGATCATTACAGACACTTTCATAATAAAAAAGTGTATCTGGCATTGTTGGCTTCTACATTAACTACAATTGCTTCGCTTTCGATAGTATGGCTTTTACCCGATAAATTAAAACTTACACTGCTCGATTTTTCTTATATTATTATTGTTAATCTTATGGTTTCTTTGGCGGTGTCGTTATGGTTTATTCCTGCTTTGTTGCAGCAATTTCCTTTGCGCCCTCCCTCTTCGCATCGAGTAATCCGCCGAAAGCGATATGTTGTTCGTTTTAGTAATATGTATGCTACGGTAACACAATTTGTTATCAAAAGAAAACGTATTATGATTATTTTTGCTTTTTTAATTTTTGGTATCCCGGTATTTTGGTTGCCTAATGCGGTAAATGAGGAGTATTTTGCCGGAAAAATATATAATAAAACGATAGGCTCTGATTGGTATCAATATGAAGCAGCTCCTGTGGTAGAGAAAGTTTTAGGTGGTGGTTTAAGACTTTTTGTGAGATATGTTTATGAAGGCTCGCATTTTCGTAAAAGCGAAGAGACAAAATTATTTGTTCGTGCAGGTTTGCCAAAGGGTGGTACTTTAGAGCAAAATAACAGAGTTATTAAAGAGATAGAAGCGTATTTAGCCTCTTTTGATGAGGTGAAGTTGTTCAGCACAAATATTAGTAGTCCGCAATCGTCATTTATAACAATTTATTTTACAGATGAAAGCATTAAAAATAATTTTCCTATTGTGCTAAAAGGTCGCTTAACGCAAAAGGTATTGAATTTTGGTGGCATGGAATGGAGTATTTATGGCGTTGGGAATGGTTTTTATAATGGAATAGGAGCTCCGGAATCAATAAATTACCGAATTACTCTTACCGGATATAATTATGACGAATTGGATCGTCAGGCAGATAATTTAAAAATTATTTTAAAGAAAAATCCTCGCACTGCCGATGTAAATACAAATATGAAATATAGCTGGCGTTCGGGGCAATATGATTACGTGTATAATTTGCATCCAAATCGCGATATGGCTGCGTTATATAATGTCACCCTTCCAAGTATTTTTAGTTATATGCAAGCTTTTGATCAACTACCGATTCCTTTTATGACAATAAATACAACAAGTAAAAACAGTGGATTATTACTTGTAAGTGATGGGCTGGAGAGTAATGATTTGTACAGCTTGCACGAAGAGATGATGCCCTATGATTCGGTGAAGTTGAAATTGTTAATGTCAATTACAAAAGAAAAAGTTTCACCCGATATATTTAAGGAAAATCAACAGTATATTCGTGTGGTGGGCTATCAATATAATGGAGTTTATAAGTTTGGTAATCGTTTAAGAGCGGCTGCTATAGAAGAACTTAATGCTCAAATGCCGTTAGGTTATAAAGCAAAATCGCGAACAGGTAGTTACTGGTCGCAAAAAAAGCAAAAGCCATACCATTTATTGATAATTATTTTTATCATGGTGTTTGTTATAGGGGCTGTATTGTTTGAATCGTTGCGTCAGCCTTTTAGTCTTATTGCCATGATACCATTATCGTTTGTCGGTGTGTTTTACACTTTTTATTTGTTCGATCTGAATTTCGATCAAGGAGGTTATGCCTCTTTTATCCTTTTAACAGGATTGGTTGTTAACTCAGCAATTTATATTATTAACGATTACAATAGTCGAATGAAATTAGGGGTAAGGGCTTATATTAAAGCTTATAACCATAAAATTATTCCTATTTTATTAACTGTAATTTCTACTATTCTGGGTTTGATTCCGTTTATACTTCTGGGTGGGGACGAGCCTTTTTGGTTTGCTTTTGCTGCAGGTTCTATCGGAGGGTTGATATTCTCGTTACCGGTATTGTTTTTCTTTTTACCTGTGTTTTTGTTGAAAAAGAAGTAGAAGTATAAATAAACAACTAAAAGCTTAGATATTTATTTTTTTGAGTTTATTACATGTTGTTGTTATGCTTTTTTTGTTCTATCCATTCAACAAATTGTAAAATTTATTTTGATATATGCTCTCTGCCATTTCGCCAGATGAGAGGTTGTGAATGTTTTTTATCTTGATATCTATGCCAGACTTATTAAAATAGTTTAAAGTTTATTTTTACTGTATATGTTCTTCTCTGGTTTCGTTTTGAGAAGAATTGGTTTTGTGCTTCGAATGATTCATATACAGACTCTTTTTTCGAGTCAAGTATGTTAGAAACTTTTAGCCCAACTGTAAGTTTCTTTTCTTTTCCAAATGAATAACCGGAGTTAAAATTCAAACTATGAAAAGGTTTTGTGTAAATATCAGGTTTGTCAGCAATTCCAACAATTTGTAATGACTTTCCCTGTACATTATAGTATAGACCTAATTGTAAATCTTCTATCTTAGATTCAGGGTTTGTTTTGTATTGTAAGCCTGCATTAATAATATATGGTGACATCCCAGCCATGTTGCGGTATTTTTCAATCTTTTCAGCGTCCCGAGCATTTTTAATACGAGACTGATACTCAATTTCATTCATTTTAATTTGAGATTTTGTGTAGGAAAAATTTGAAGTAAATCTGAAATCTTCAAGAAATGAAGAAACAAAACCCAGTTTATGTCTTAATTCAAATTCAAGCCCCAATATTGTACCATTTCCAACATTCCTTGGCTGAAAAGAGTTTGCTGCAATAGTATACTGGAAAAGTTCGATTGGATTTTTGAATGATTTGTAAAAAGCACTAACAGAAAGCATGTCGGATTTTTTAAAGAACTTTTCCCACCGTAGATCAATATTTTGTATGTCGGTACTAACTAAATTTCCATCCCAATAGACAGTCTTAGAGACCTTATCTACATCAGGGTACATACCTCCATTAAATTCATTACCAGTTAAAGGATCGTTTATCTGTGCATACGACATTTCTTTAAACGAAGGTCTGGCAATTGTTTTTGCATAAGAGAATCTTAAGTTTTGATTTTCAGTGAGTTTATAAATGATGTTTATTGTAGGAAAGAATTTAAGATTATTAATTACTTCATCGTTGTTTAACGATACTACTTGCGTTTCAATCTCACCATTATCACTTATAGTTGTGCCTTCACCTTGTCCGGTATATCGTTGTATATACTTTTCAGTTCTAATACCAGTAATAATTGTTAGCATATCAGTTGGTTTTATTTCTGTTGAGACATAGCCAGCCATATTTGCTATATTTGCATTAAATTGGTTTCTGTTGTCAGGCATAAAGTCTGCCGTGTAGCGTGTTCCATTATTTCCTCCTGAGGATGGATCACCATTTATTGGCCATAAGTTTTCTTCAGCTAAGATCTCATTCGGATCCCCGTTATATTCATCTAATTCAGGAATTATCTGGAATTGTCTGATTACAAAGTCACGTTCTTTATAAGTGTAAGCTCCTCCGAACTTGAGCTTTGCAGGACGTCCCTTATATTGAAACTTTCTTGTTGCATGTGTAACTCCGGATATGTTATATTCTTTCAGGTCGCGCCAAATTCTTTTTGGGTAATCACCGGCACCTCCATGAATAATGTAATTATCTTCATCCAGTTCAGATGTATAACGTGTTGTTCTATTATCTGGAGAATAAATTGATGATAAAGTAGGCGATATTTTCCATGCCAACTCCCAGTTTGAATCGCCAAAAACAGACTTTCCGTCAATAATTATGTTGGTTAGTCTTCGTTGTTCATATTCCAGGTTATGGATATATGCTTTGTATGTTGTTCCTACATCGTTTCTTATTTGATCTAATATACTTGCTGTAGATTCTCCGTTTTGGAGGTGTAAGAAGTTTATTCTATACTTTGAATTTTGTGTTTTTAATGCTAATCCGGCTAATCCACTCAATAATACATTATTTACACCAATATCACCGGTTTTAAGCGATAACCTTTCTAGTTTATATATGGCTGAATTAGAAGGCTTTCTATAAATTCCATACTCGGCACCTTTATAAAAGTTTGTTGTGTTCTTGTAAGATAAAGAAAAATTGTACCCAATACTATATTTATCTTTTACTTTTTGATTACCGTAATCAAAAGCAAACGATGCATCCATACGGCTGTTTCTCTTATAAGCAGCAATATTTGGATTAAACTTATTTAATATTTCAGTATACCTGCCTAAGTTTGAGTTGTCTATCAGTATGTCTGTACGGCTTGGAATATTCGATACTGCAGGAATTTCTCTTGATCCGTTGTCAAAACCCAACCAATCTGTTGTACTACCTTTGTAGGTTACAAAATCCTTATCAAAGTGCATGTAGGGATTGTATCCACCACTTATAGAAATATTGCTCTTTCTTTTTTCAGGAAAATCTTTTAACTCTATGTTTACAATTCCTCCAGTAAAGTCGGCGGGTAAATCGGCCCTAAATGATTTGTATACAACAATACTATTGAGGATGTTTGTTGGGAAAATATCCATTTGAATAGTATTCCGGTCGGGATCTAAACCAGGAATTTCCATACCATTAAGTATCGTTTTAGTATATCTGTCTCCAAGTCCTCTAATATATACATATTTGCCATTAGAAACCGATACCCCGCTAATTCTTTTCATTGATGCTGCAGCATCTCCATCTCCGGTTTTTTTTAGAGTGGTTGCAGAAATACCATCAAGAAGGGATGAAGACTTTCTTTTTAGCGTAGTTAATGCCGCTTCTGTGTTTCTTACTTGTTTTGCTGTAATAACAACTTCATTTAAAGTAGTATTGGCTGATTTCAGCCTAAGGTTATCCAAAGTTACAGTCTCAGCAGCTTTAACTTTTACTTCGCTAACAGTAATAGTTTCGTATGAGATAAATGAAAGTTTCAGGTTATAAGTACCGGGAGCAGTTGTTAAGTAAAATTTTCCGTCCAGATCAGACATGCTTCCAACTGTTGTCCCTTCAAAGTAAACATTTGCACCGGGTATAGTTTCTCCTGTTTCATCGT